>CANHPJ010000058.1 GCA_947462515.1 Bacteroidota bacterium
TGAAGAAGTAGACAAGCTAACAGGACCTGCTTTGGGAAGACCAAAGTCTGCTACTTTTAGAACATGTGATGTTGTTGGTTTGGACACCTTGGTGCATGTTGCCAATGGTTTAAAAGCCAATTGCCCTGAAGATGAAGCGAATGAATTGTTCTCTGCTCCGTCATTTATAAGTAAAATGGTTGAAAACAATTGGCTTGGCTCTAAAACAGGACAAGGGTTTTACAAAAAAGTAAAAGACGAAGCCGGCAAAAGTGATATTCATGCCCTGGATTTAAAAACAATGGAGTACAAGGCTTCTCCTAAAGTTAAATTTGCAACATTAGAGGCTGCTAAGCAGGTTGAAAACCTCAAAGACAGAATGAAAGTTCTGATTAGTGGGAAAGATAAAGCGGGTGAATTTTACAGAACGCTTCTTTTCGGCTTGTTTCAATATGTTTCCAATAGAATACCTGAAATATCTGACGAAATATATAAAATTGATGCTGCCCTAAATGCCGGCTTTGGCTGGGATATGGGTCCTTTTGAAACATGGGATGCTGTTGGCTTAAAAACAAGCTTGCAAGCAATGGAGCAAATGGGCAATAAGCCTGCTCAATGGGTTTATGATATGTTGGCCTCCGGCGCCGATACTTTCTACAAACTAGAAAATGGAACCAAAAAATATTATGATATTTCTTCCAAAGCTTATAAAGCTATTCCTGGTTTAGAAAACTACATTTTACTTGACAACATCAGGTCATCTAAAACAATTTGGAAAAATGCCGGCAGTACAATCACTGATATAGGCGATGGAATTATAAATCTAGAATTTCACACCAAAATGAATACCATTGGCAGTGAAGTATTATCTGGGATTAACAAGGCAATTGAAATAGCTGAGAAAGACTTTAAAGGTCTGGTGATTTCAAATGAGGGAGCTAACTTCTCTGCCGGGGCTAATCTGGGAATGGTATTTATGATGGCAGTTGAGCAAGAATGGGATGAAGTTGACTTTGCTGTTAGATATTTTCAAAACACCATGATGCGGGTTAGATATTCATCAATACCTGTTGTCGTAGCTCCACATGGCCTTACACTAGGAGGTTCCTGTGAACTATGCCTTCATGCAGACAAAGTGGTAGCAAACGCCGAAACGTATATGGGATTAGTGGAATTTGGAGTAGGAGTTATTCCGGGCGGCGGCGGAACAAAAGAGTTTGCTTTAAGACTGGCTGATGAATTGCATAATGGAGATATGGAGACAAACCAATTTAGAAATAGATTTTTGACAATAGGTCAAGCTATGGTTTCTACCTCTGCTCATGAAGCTTTCGATTTGGGTTATTTAAAAACCGGACGCGACCAAGTAAACATCTCTAAATCAAGACTTTTATCTGAAGCCAAAGCTGCTGCAATTGAATTAGCAAACAATGGCTATACTAAACCTGTTCCTAGAACAGACATTAGGGTTTTGGGAAAACAAGTTTTAGGATTGATATCTGTTGGAGCACATACCATGTTGAGCGGAAAGTATATTTCTGAACATGACAAATTAATATCTGAAAAATTAGGTTATGTATTGGCCGGAGGAAACTTATCTTCTCCAACTTTGGTTTCTGAGCAATATTTGCTTGATTTAGAAAGAGAGGCTTTTGTTTCTCTGTGCGGAACCAAAAAAACCTTAGAAAGAATGCAAAGCATATTAACTGGGGGGAAAATTTTAAGAAACTAACAACACCAATATTATGAAGCTTATTAGCGGTTACTTTTTTGTCATCATCTCGATTCTATTTATACACTATGAGAGTTATGGACAAACTGAAATAAAAATAAAACACGGCCCAAGGAGTGAAAAAAATCTTCTCGATGCTGAAGGTCTGCCCACTGGCCCTTGGAAAGAATACAATCAATACGGAGAACTTTTGCGAAGTGTTGAGTATGTTCATGGTAAAAAAGAAGGCCTAACTACAATTTACTACAGATCTGAAGAACCGGTAGTTAAGGAAGAGATAAACTACTTTGATGGTATAAAAGACGGTGCCTATTCGAAAAAATTCTTTACTGGTGAGACAGCTATTGAAGGTGAATATAAAATGGGAAAAAAACATGCCAAATGGACTTATTATTTTGATAACGGCGAAGTAAAAAAAGAGTGTAATTTTGATAACGGCATAAAAGACGGACTGTGGAAAAGCTTTAACAAAAAAGGAGAACTAAAAAAAGAAACTACCTATAAAGCCGGTGTAGACATGAGTGCACCTGCTAAAGTTGAACCTCCTAAGGCGGCAGGAAAAGGAAAACCAGGTGCTAAACCAGCTGCTGGTGCGGCGGCGCCGGCTGCTGCAGATAAAGCAGCTGAAAAGCCAGCAGACAAGCCAGCGGATAAACCCGCAGAAACTCCTGCAGCAGCTCCGACTACAGAACAGAAAAAAGATTAATATTTTAACTATACATCATGAGCGCTTATATCGTATCAGCATATAGATCAGCAGTCGGAAAATCAGGAAAAGGAGTGTTTAGATTTACTCGTCCGGATGATTTGGCGGCTAATGTGGTTAAGCATTTAGTAAATTCTATTCCTCAACTCGATGTAAACCGAATTGACGATGTTATAGTGGGAAATGCAACCCCTGAGGCAGAACAGGGACTTAATATAGGAAGAATGATTTCCTTAATGGGGCTTGATACCATTAAAGTCCCTGGCATGACGGTTAACAGATATTGCTCTTCCGGCCTAGAGACAATTGCAATTGCAACAGCTAAAATTAACGCCGGAATGGCTGATTGTATCATTGCCGGGGGTGTTGAAACAATGAGTCCTATTCCTTTTGGTGGTTGGAAAATAATCCCCAACCCCGAAGTTGCAGTAAGAAACCCAGAATGGTACTGGGGAATGGGTTTAACAGCTGAAGCTGTAGCCAAAGATTATCATATTTCCAGAGAAGATCAGGATCAATTTTCGTTCAACTCACATTTTAAAGCAATTAATGCGATAAAAGAAGGAAGATTCAAGGATGGTATCGTTCCATTTACTGTCCATGAAACGTATTTAGATGAAAACGGAAAGAAAAGAAACAGAGAATATATAGTTGACACGGATGAAGGGCCAAGAGCAGACACAACAATAGAAGCTTTAGCGAAACTAAAACCAGTCTTCTCAGCTAACGGAAGTGTTACTGCAGGAAACTCCTCTCAAACATCCGACGGAGCAGCCTTTGTAATGGTGATGTCAGAAAAAATGGTCAATGAACTAAATCTCAAACCAATTGCAAGATTAATATCCTATTCCGTTGCCGGAGTAGAACCAAGAATAATGGGTATAGGTCCTGTGGAAGCGATTCCTATGGCTCTTAAAAAGGCAGGACTAAACCTACAAGACATTCAGCTGATTGAACTTAACGAGGCCTTTGCCTCACAATCATTAGCTGTTGTAAGAACTTTAGGCCTTAATCCTGAAATTGTAAATGTAAATGGTGGAGCTATCGCTTTAGGTCATCCTCTAGGCTGCTCAGGGGCTAAACTTTCTGTTCAATTATTCAATGAAATGAAAAGAAGAAATCAAAAATATGGTTTGGTAAGTATGTGCGTTGGCACTGGTCAGGGTGCAGCTGGAGTATTTGAAATATTATAATAATTGAATTTAATACTGCCATTATTACAAATCAAAAACAATTCTTGTTAGTCGACAAATTAGATTACAGATTAAAAGACTAACTTGAATCTAAAACAAAAAGCCATGGAAACAACTTCAAAAACAGCGATAAAGGGTGGTGAATTCTTAATAAGAGAAACAAATCCTCAAGACGTATTTATCCCGGAAGAATTTAACGAAGAGCAGCAAATGATTGCTGATACATGTGCTACTTTTATTCAACAAGAGGTAAGTCCGATTCTTGATAGAATTGATAGCCAGGAAGAAGGTTTAATGCCTACTTTACTTGATAAAGCAGGAGAACTTGGTCTACTTGGAATATCCATACCCGAGGAATATGGTGGTTTAGGGAAAGATTTTACCACATCCATGATTGTTACGGAAGTGACAGGTGCAGGTCATTCTTTCGCTGTTGCTCTATCTGCCCATACCGGCATAGGAACACTTCCTATCCTATACTACGGAAATACTGAACAAAAAAACAAATACATCCCGAAACTTGCTTCTGGAGAATGGAAAGCATGTTATTGTTTAACAGAACCAAGTGCAGGCTCCGATGCCAATTCAGGGAAAACAAAAGCAGTTTTATCAGAAGATGGTAAGCACTATATCCTGAACGGTCAGAAAATGTGGATAACCAATGGTGGTTTTGCTGATATATTTACTGTATTTGCTAAAATTGACAATGATGAAAACTTGAGTGCTTTCATTGTGGAAAAATCATTCGGTGGCATTAGCCTAAATCCCGAAGAACACAAGATGGGAATTAAAGGAAGTTCCACGCGTCAGGTATTCTTTAACGACTGTAAGGTTCCTGTGGAAAACCTCTTGTCTGATAGACAAAATGGATTTAAAATAGCAGTAAACATATTAAATCTTGGAAGAATAAAATTAGCCGGTGCTGCTATCGGCGGTGCTAAAAATACGGCATCTATAGCAATAAAATATGCCAATGAGCGCATGCAATTTGGAAGGTCTATTTCCAAATATGGTGCCATAAAACATAAATTAGCTGAACAGGCAATTCAAATATATGCCTGTGAATCTGCAACTTATAGAGCAAGTCAGAACATAGAAGATGCGATAAGTGCACTTGAAAATTCAGGAATGGATTCAGCTAAAGCAAAACTCAAAGGGGTTGAACAATTTGCAGTAGAAGCTGCCATCTTGAAAGTTAACGGATCTGAAGTAATTGATTTCGTTGTTGATGAAGGGGTTCAAGTATTCGGAGGAATGGGATTTTCTGCTGAAGCACCTATGGACAGAGCTTACAGAGATGCGAGGATTAACAGAATTTTTGAAGGCACAAATGAAATAAATCGCCTTCTGATTGTTGACATGATGCTAAAACGAGCAATGAAAGGTGAGCTCGATTTGATGGGGCCGGCTCAAAAAGTGGCTTCAGAACTAATGTCTATTCCGGATTTCTCGGCAGAAGATGACTCCTTATTTGCAGCTGAAAATAAGTATGTCAAAAATTTTAAGAAAGCTGTTTTAATGACCGCTGGAGCGGCGGTTCAAAAACTTATGGCTCAATTATCGAAAGAGCAAGAAGTACTCATGAACATTGCTGATATGATTATTGAAACCTATGTGGCCGAATCTATGCTGCTTAGAGTTGAAAAACTCATTTCATTAAAAGGTGAAGCTGCTTGTCAAGCCCAAATTGAAATGGTAAAAGTTTATATTAATGACGCAGCTGATAAAATAAACATTTCCGGCAAAAATGCATTGAATTCATTTGCACAGGGAGATGAACAACGTATGATGCTGATGGGGTTAAAACGATTTACCAAAACAACACCACTCAACACAATAGCCTCAAGAAGAATTGTTGCTGATAGTTTAACAGCAGCAAATAAATATTGTTTCTAATTATTTTTTATCGATGAATAAAAAACCGGAAATCATTCCGGTTTTTTTATTCATCAATTTTTCAAAAACAACGAATCATAAATAAATTAACAATACGCAATTTTAAACAGCTGCTATTGAATATATATAAATTCGATAATTATTGACAATTGAATATTTAACAATGAAATACCTTTACCTCTTATTATGCTGTGCCTTTTTTATGTCTGCAAAGGCAACAATGACAAATTATGATGTTAAATTCTACAAACTTGACCTGATTGTCAACTCGGATTCTAATTATATAAATGGAACTGTTACCATTGATGCAAAAGCAATAGCAGCAATGAATGGATTCGAAATAGAACTCGACAACAATATGACTGTCAGCAGTGTTAGACTAAATTCAGCATCGATAAATTTTTCTCACACAAACAACCTGATTTCAATAGCTTTAAACATCCCTAAGGATGTTCTTTTCAGCATAGAAATAGATTATAAAGGAAAACCTCAGACCCAAAATCCATCTTTCGCCGGTTGTATAAATGGTAAAGGAGAAAATATAAAAAGTACATATACTGTTTCTGAACCAGATTTCTCTAAATCATGGTGGCCATGCAAACAGGTACTGAACGATAAAGCAGACTCAGTTTATGTGTTTTTAACCTGTCCCTCAACAGACAGTACAATATCGAATGGAAAAAAAACAGCCACATATGATCTCGGAAACGGAAAAAAAAGACACGAATGGAAACACCTTCATTCCATAAATTATTACAATATAAGTTTTGCGGTAGGAACTTATAAATATGAAAAAATCTTGTTTGCTCATCCAATAGGCAGAAGTGACTCAGTGAAAATCCAGATTTTACTCCCCTCAGAAAACTATTACCTAAACAACAAAACGGCTATAGACCAAACTGATGACTTATTGGAGTATTTTTCAGAAAAATTTGGTGAATATCCATATGCAGACGAGAAATACGGTATGGTCTATGTTCCGGGTAAATTCGGAGGATTGGAAAACCAGACAGTTTCTGTAATGTGTAATTTTAATTATGAGCTGATTGCTCATGAACTAATTCATCAATGGTTTGGAAACTGCGTAAGTGGAAATTCCTGGCAAGATATTTTTGTTCATGAAGGCTTTGGAAGATATGGAGAATACCTAGGACTTGAGAAAAATCCAACTATGGGATCCAAAATTGATTGGCTTACAAACACCTTTGGAAAGGCTATGGAACTTCCATATGCAGACAAAAAAAACAGTATTTTCATTCCTCCTCAAGATGTAGAATTCTGGAGAATATTCAACAATCAACTCTCCTACGATAAAGGAGCCGCATTGCTTCATATGATTCGCTATGAAGTGGGTGACCAGCTATTTTTTGAAACATTGAAAGATTATATTAAAACCTATAAAGGTTCAAATGCTTCAGGAAAGGATTTTAAAAATTCCCTGGAAAAAATCTCAGGAACAAATTTTAATTCTTTTTTTACTGCTTGGCACGACGGTGAGGGAATACCATCTTTCACCCTTAAATATTTTCAGCTAAATGATAGTCTTAATATATTGTTAGAGCAAAATACAAATAGTTCTACTGCATTGTTCAAAATGCATATACCCATTAGAATTAATTATTCTGGAGGCTATTCGGATATTAAACTTTATCAATCCTCAACAAAACAGTATTATAAAATCCCACAAAAAAATGTAATACAATCAATTACAATTGACCCGGATAACTGGATTTTAAATGGTTTCTCATCTGCTTCTTCTTCAACATTTAGTGCACCGAATTTTTTAAATCTCCCTAATGAAATAACAATATGCAAAGGAAAAACATTTGACCCGCAAACACCATCTTTTTCTTCCTATAAATGGTATATAAATGACACCCTCCTGTTTTCGGACCGGGCAGTTATATTTACAAAAAATGGAAAATATATCCTTGAAACCACTGATGCAAGTAATATACTTCAAAGAGATACCATAAATGTGATTATAGCTGACGTACCATCAATTATAAATCTCACTAGCGAAGCGTGCGGAAACTATTCCTGGAGAGGAAAAAATTATTTAAGCTCAGGTACATATTATGATACTATTCAAAACTCCAAAGCATGTGATTCTATATTTATTTTAAAGTTAACAATAACTCAACCGATTATAGTCAATAAAACCGAATCTGCTTGCTCAAAATATTTATGGAGAGACAAAAACTACACAAAATCAGGAACATATAGTGACACATTAAAAAACACAAATGCCTGTGATTCTATTTTTATATTAGATCTATCAATTTCTGACCCCATTTTTACCACTGAGAACACCATAATTTGTGGCAACTATTTATGGAGAAAGAAAAACCTGAATACAAGCGGAGAATATTCAGACACACTTAAAAACTTAAATGGATGTGATTCTATTTTTATTTTAAAGTTAACTATTAGTCAACCAATTATAGTTAACAAAGCCGAATCAGCTTGCTCAAAATATTTATGGAGAGGCAAAAACTACACGAAATCAGGAACATATAGCGACACACTAAAA
>CANHPJ010000059.1 GCA_947462515.1 Bacteroidota bacterium
AAACCCTATAATCTTTATCGCGACGGCTTAAAAGTATATACCACCATAGATTCCAGAATGCAGAAATATGCCGAAGAGGCTGTTTCGGAGCACTTGGGCAATGAATTGCAAAAAGATTTTTTTAATCACTGGAAAGGTAGAAAAGATGCTCCTTTTTCTTCCATGAGTCCTGAACAGATTGATGGCATAATGATAAGAGCAATGAAAAATTCTGAGCGCTACAAAAGATGTCAAGAAGAAGGTATGTCTGAAAGTGAAATCAAACAGCTCTTCAATAAAAAAACTGATATGACGGTCTTTACCTGGGCCGGGGAAGTCGATACTCTCATGTCTCCTTTGGATTCCATAAGATATTATAAACATTTTATCCAAACTGGTTTTATGTCCATGGATCCTAAAAACGGGCATGTTAAAGCTTGGGTAGGAGGGATTAATTACAAACACTTTAAATATGATCATGTTAAACAGGGTAAACGCCAGGTAGGTTCTACGTTTAAACCTTTTGTATATGCTCTGGCCATGCAGGAATCTTGGTCTCCTTGTTATGAGGTTCCTAACGTGCCTGTCAATTTTGAGCTCGAATCCGGTGGAATTTGGTCCCCAGATAACTCCGATGGAAAATATGGGGGAATGATGTCCTTGAAATATGGTCTAGCCACGTCTACCAATACTATCACAGCATATGTTATGAAACAGTTTGGGCCGCAGGCAGTTATTGATTTGGTAAGAAAAATGGGAATCACAGGTCCTATAGATGCTGTACCTTCTATTTGTCTTGGGTCTGCCGATATTTCTGTTTTTGAAATGGTTGGTGCCAATAGTACTTTTGCCAATAAAGGTGTTTGGATCGAACCTCAGTTTATAACCAGAATAGAGGACAAAAACGGAAATGTCTTGATGGATTTTATCCCTAAAAAGAATGAGGCTATGAGCGAAGAAGCAGCCTTCTTAACCCTAAACCTAATGAAGGGTGTTGTTGAATATGGAACCGGTGCCCGTCTTAGAGGTAGGTATGGTTTAACAACTCCAATTGCAGGTAAAACGGGTACAACTCAAAATAATTCTGATGGCTGGTTTATGGGTATCACCCCTGATTTGGTTTCTGGTGTTTGGGTAGGATGTGAAGATAGAGGAGCTCATTTTAGATCAACAGCACTCGGGCAGGGAGCTAATATGGCATTGCCTATTTGGGCCAAATACATGAAAAAAGTTTATGCCGACCCAAAACTGAAAATTTCAAAAGGCGACTTCCCTTGGCCTAAATCGCCAATAAAAGTAGAAATAGATTGCTCTAAATATAAGCAGGAACAAAAAGCAGATTCTAATTTTGATTAAAATTTTAATATAAAACTTATATGAATAAAATAGTTGCAAATGCCCAGGACGCTGTAAAAGATATTCAGGATAATCAAACCCTTATGCTTGGCGGTTTTGGTTTATGTGGTATACCTGAAAATAGTATTGCTGCTTTGGTTAAAAAGGGTGTTAAAGGCCTTACCTGTATTTCAAACAATGCTGGTGTTGACGATTTCGGACTTGGCTTATTGTTGAAAGGACACCAAATTAAGAAAATGATTTCTTCTTATGTTGGTGAAAATCAAGAGTTTGAACGTCAATTATTAAGCGGAGAGCTCGAAGTTGAACTTATTCCTCAAGGTACCCTGGCAGAACGTTGCAGAGCCGGAGGAGCCGGAATTCCTGCTTTTTTTACTCCTGCAGGTTATGGTACTGAAGTTGCCGAAGGTAAAGAGGTTAGAGAATTCGACGGTAAAATGTATCTGCTCGAATCATGGTTAAAATCCGATTTTTCAATTGTAAAAGCCTGGAAAGGTGATACTGATGGAAATTTAATTTATAAAGCTACTGCTCGTAATTTTAATCCGATGATGGCAATGGCCGGTAAAATTACTATTGCTGAGGTGGAAGAGTTGGTGCCTGCAGGTAGCCTAGATCCAAATGAAATTCATACTCCTGGTATTTTTGTTCAAAGAATATTCCAAGGTGTAAACTACGAAAAAAGAATTGAACAAAGAACTGTCAAACAAAGAGCTTAACATTTGTTCCTATATAAAGCCGCCTTGTTCAACAAGGTGGCTTTTTTATTTTAAGCTATTTAGATCGCTTCGTTATCCTTAAAATAAAATTCTGTATTGAGGAAAAAAGAATATGCCAAGCTGATAAACGGATTTTATACTCTGTGATGCTGGATCATATTGTTGTGTAAATATATTTTGATGATCTGTAATGTTCTGAATATCCAATAGCCACTCCTGCGTTGCTCTTTTTCCATTTAATCTATAGGTGATCTTAAAGTCACACCTGAAATAGTTTTTATATTGAGGATTGAAAGCTCTTTCGCTATCATAAACTATTTCATCCTTTATTTTTGATTCTTCCAGGTTAATAGGGACGTATCGCTTTCCTCCTGCATTAGTTAATTTTATATCAAATGAAAGAATATGATTGTCTTTTATCTTGAATTCTTTTCCTGCTAAAGCATTCAGTACATAGTTTCCATTGAAGGCTGTATTCCTCAATATTCCGTCGCTCGCCTTGTATTTTGACTCAAATAAAGAATTGGTAAATAAGAAATAATAACCTCTGCTATAAAATTTTTCTAGCGTTATTTCTATTCCATAATTTTTACCACTACCCTTATTTAATAGGCTATCAATGTTTGGGGTATTGAAATCTGCTCCCGAATTAAGCATTGAAAATTGTTTGTCTTGCATCGATATCGGAACTCTTGAAATGAGTTGGTAATACGCTTCGCATTTTAATCTGAAATATTGTGAAAATTGATTGTCATACGCTAATACATAATGTTTGCTTCGAGTAAAATCAAGGTTTTTGTTTGTTTGCATATAGCTGCCGTCAGCCAATTTGGTGCCGGCAAAATATATATATAATGGTTGCATCTGACTATGATATCCACTTCCAAAACTTATCGATTGTTTTTCATTTAAAAGCCACTTTAAACCCAGTCTAGGCTCAAAAGCAATGGCATTATTTAAGGTGAAATTCTGAAAATGAACCCCTGCGTTTAGGGTGATTAGGTTGGAGAACTTATGTTGCCACTGACTATAGGCTTGGTTTAATATCGTTTTTCCGGAATAATCGCGTAGCTTAACAAAATTACTGGTGTTTTTATATATTATGCTATCTCTATAACTTATGGTATATATATCGCTTGTTATTCCTGTGATTAGATTGTTTTTTGAATTAAACTTTTTGTTGATTAGGTAGTTTAAACTTATTTTTTTTTGAATGAATTCCTGTCTATAAAATGGAGTAATTGTGATTTCGTTGTTTATTCTGTTTACATTTTCAACCTTGTTTGGTGTTGAAAAACCAGATAAGGCAATACTGGCTTTGCTGTATAGGTTGTTTTTAAACAAGAATAGATGTGATCCTCCTATAACCCCTGTATTTGATCCATAGTAAACATCCTTGGCTCCAATACTGAAAAAATTAGTTTTTGTTGTGTCTTTTTTACTGTCCAGCATTTCAACATAACTTTTGCCTCCTATCCCAAATAATGAAAATTTTCCTGCTTTGGTTGTAGGTAAATTTACGTTGAATGACAAATCCTGATATTGGGGTATAGCTGATCCTGTTCCTATGTCTATTTTTAAAGCATCAAATATGCCTAATGTAGAATATCTGTAGTTTATCAGGTAAGATCCTTTTTTAGCCTTGCTAATCGGTCCTTCTGCCCCAAGTTCAAATCCGTTAAAACCAACCTGGCCTAAAAATTCCCTTTTGTCACTGTTCCCATTTCGCATTTTTAAATCAAAAACTCCTGCTAGCGCATTTCCGTAATCTGCCGGAAAGGCTCCAGTTAAAAAGTCTGACTGATCAAGTAGGTTGTTGTTTAAAATACTCACCGGTCCACCTGTTGTTCCTGTTGATCCAAAATGATTCGGATTAGGAATATCAACACCGTTTAATCGCCATAAAATGCCTTGAGGCGAATTTCCTCGCACTATAATGTCGTTCCTCGCATCGTTTGTGCCACTCACCCCGGCATAATTAGCAGCCATTCGCGAAGGGTCATTTCTACTCCCTGCATACCTGCTCGTTTCTTCAATTGTAAATGACCTGGAGCTAACACTAGTCATTTTGTTGTTGGTCTGGGTCTTGTCTTCGCTAGCAGTAATAACAACTTCTTTACCTTCAATAACCGACTCTTCCAATTCTATATTTATAACGGCTTCTTTTCCGGAACTTAAAATAACAGTGGCTGTTTTCTCTAGGTATCCTAAAAATGTAACTTTTATGGTTCTTCTGCCAACCGGAATGCCTTCCAGTTTAAATTTACCATCAGAGTCCGTAACTGTTCCCTTAAAATTGAGAGAATCCAACAATATAACATATGAGCCTATTAAAGGAGTTTTAGATTGTTTGTCAATTACACTTCCTTTTATGGTTTGTGTTATTATTTGGGCTTTTGAATGGCTAAAAATTAAAGCGATAAATAAAACAAATAATATCCTCATTATCATTTTTTGTGCTGACTTGATAATTGTTAATTTCGAAGACTTCAACTCCAACTATGAAATCAAAACGAATTTATTTAAAGAAAAAAGCCGGATATTTCCGGCTTTTCATTTGTTATTTCAATTTGAATTCTTTTTTTACTTTTTCCATATAGTTTAATTCTTCCCATGGAAATAATTTAACTTTTACTGTTTTTTCAGTCTTTTTGCCTTTGTTAAATACTTTCGTAACTTCTTTTGTTTCTCTACCCATATGTCCGTAAGCAGCTGTTTCACTGTAAATTGGGGTGCGTAGGTTAAAACGTGTTTCAATGGCATATGGCTTCATGTCAAATAACTTGCCTATTTTTTGAGCTATTTCACCATCATTCATTTTAACTTTAGCAGTGTTATAAGTGTTAACATACAAACCAACTGGTTCAGCAACACCTATTGCATAGGCAACTTGTACCAATACCTCATCACATAATCCTGCTGCTACCATGTTTTTTGCGATGTGTCTGGTTGCATATGCCGCAGAACGATCTACTTTTGAAGGATCTTTACCGCTAAATGCACCACCACCATGTGCTCCTTTTCCTCCGTATGTATCAACAATAATTTTTCTTCCTGTTAAACCAGTGTCTCCGTGTGGCCCGCCTATTACAAACTTCCCTGTTGGGTTTACGTGATAAATGATTTTATCATTGAAAAGCGCCTGTACTCTTTTTGGGAAAAGTTTTTTAACCCTTGGAATAAGAATGTCAATAACGTCTTGTTTTATTTTTTTCAACATAACAGCATCTTTGTCAAAATCGTCGTGCTGTGTTGAAATTACTATCGAATCAATTCTAATTGGCTGGTTGTTGTCATCATACTCAATAGTTACTTGAGATTTTGCATCTGGTCTTAGATATTTGATAGCCTTGTTTTCTCTTCTTAACGCAGCTAGTTCTTTTAATAAAGTATGGGCTAACTCCAATGGAAGTGGCATGAAATTATCTGTCTCACGACAAGCATAACCAAACATCATCCCTTGGTCACCTGCTCCTTGGTCTTCCTTTTTCTTTCTTTCTACTCCTTGGTTAATATCAGGCGATTGTTCATGAATAGCAGAAAATATGCCGCATGAATTTGCCTCAAACATATATTCCGATTTCGTATATCCTATCTTTCTGATTACTTCACGAGCTATGTCCTGAACATCCAAGTAGGCTTCTGACTTAACTTCCCCGGCCAAAACAACCTGGCCTGTGGTTACTAAAGTTTCACATGCTACCTTTGATTCTGGATCTTGAGCAAGAAAATTATCAATCAACGCATCTGATATTTGATCAGCCACCTTGTCTGGATGACCCTCTGATACTGATTCTGAAGTAAATAAATAAGGCATAATTTGATTTTTTTTTAAATTAAGATTGCTAAATTAATATTTTACATTTAATAATAAAACGATTCTAAAGAATTACTGTGGTTAAATTATTTTGTTAGTTGTTTGAAGGTGTCCTCTAGTTTCTGATCCAGCTTTTGAAGTCCTAAAATGGAAACCTCGTTCAAAACACTAAAATTAAATATATTATTTCTAATGTCTTGATTTACATTGGAATATATTTCCCATGTGTTGTTTTCGGTGTCTTTTACCCCAATAACACCATCGATTTTAAGCAGCATGGCTTTTGAAACTGATTTAGAAAATTCTACGGAGAAAATTTGTTTGTTGCCGCTTAATTTTTGTAGTTCTTGCGAGGAACTATTGGCAACTATTTTTCCTCTGTTTATTATTATAACCCTGTCGCATATAGCTTCTACCTCCTGCATTATATGTGTGGAAAGCATTACTGTTTTTTTCTTGCCTATGTTTCGGATCAAATCTCTTATCTCTGTTAATTGGTTGGGATCAAGCCCTGTTGTTGGTTCATCAAGAATCAATACTTTTGGATCATGTATCAGTGCTTGTGCTAATCCAACTCTTTGTCTGTATCCTTTTGAAAGTGCCCCGATTTTCTTTTTTTGTTCAAGTGTTAAACCTGTCATCTCAACCATCTCGTCAATTCTGGTTTTTATGTTCTTTACATGATGAAGACCGGCTATAAATTCTAAATATTCCTTAACATACATGTCAAGGTACAGTGGGTTGTGCTCAGGCAGATATCCTACATTTTTTCTAACCTCTATCGATTCTTCATTTACATCGTAACCGCATACCTTTACCTCACCATAACTCTGTGGAATAAAACAAGTTAATATTTTCATCATGGTAGATTTTCCTGCTCCGTTGGGACCTAAAAAACCTAATATTTCTCCATTACCTATTTCAAATGATACTTCATCTAGCGCTTTTTGCTGACCGTAAAACTTGCTGACATTTTTTACTGATATAGACATCTTTTTTGATTAAGCTTTGTAATACAAATCTAATAAAAATTGTAATCGCATATTTTAAAATATTTGTTTCCGAACTCTTACAAATTAATACCTTTTATCTCTATATTTTAGCTTTTAATTATTCTGATTTTTAAAATTAAAATTCCTTACTTTTGACATTGTTATGGAGGGTATCGTAATTAAATCAACAGGTAGCTGGTATCAGGTAATCGATACTGAAGGTAAAGTTATTGAATGTAGAATAAAAGGTAAATTTAGAATTCAAGGAATTAAAACCACAAATCCTATTGCTGTTGGTGATGTAGTAAATTATGAGTTGGATAAAGAAGCTATAGGAGGGATGATAACCGCGATTAAAAATCGTAAAAATTATATTATCCGTAAATCTATAAATCTATCCAAGCAAGCGCATATTATAGCCTCCAATCTAGATCAGGCATTGCTTATTGTCACAATTGTTAATCCTCGAACATCTACTGGTTTTATTGACAGGTTTTTAATTACTGCAGAAGCTTACCAGATTCCTGTTATAATCCTTTTTAACAAAACAGATATATTAAGCAATGATCAGCTTCTAGAACAGAAAGCCCTTATGGATATGTATCAAAACATTGGCTATCCATGCATTGCTGTATCTGCTTCCAATGGTAATAATCTTTCTTCGGTAAAAGAACTTTTAAAAGACAAAAAAAGTTTGGTTTCTGGCCACTCCGGTGTCGGCAAATCAACGTTAGTAAATGCTATTGAACCCACCCTTGATCTCAGAACGGCTGAAATATCAGTTGCTCACAGTAAAGGCATGCATACCACTACTTTCGCTGAAATGTTTCCTCTCACATTTGGAGGTTTTATTATCGATACACCCGGAATTAAAGAGCTTGGGCTTTTTGATATTAAGAAAGAAGAACTCTCCCGCTATTTTCCCGAAATGAGGGAAATAATGAATGATTGTCAGTTTAATAATTGTATTCATCTTAACGAGCCTAAATGTGCAGTTAAAAATGCTCTTATAAATGGTGACATCTATGAGTCTAGGTACGATAGTTATTTAAGTGTTTTGTCAAGTGAAGAAATGAATAATAAGGAATTTAAATAAAACAGTTTCACTGCATGCGAGTGGTCATTCAAAGGGTATCTGAAGCATCTGTAA
>CANHPJ010000060.1 GCA_947462515.1 Bacteroidota bacterium
ATTACTTTAGAAGGTGAGGCTGGAAATAATGCCGTTAAAGTAAGGGTCAACGGAAACAGACAAATTAAAAGTGTTGAAATTAGTCCTGAATTATTCAGCGCAGACAAGGAAGAGGTAGAAGATTTATTGGTAATTGCCATTAACAGAGCCCTTGAAAAAGCTGAAAAAGTAAACGAGGCAGAGATGGCTGGCGCTGCAAAGGGCATCATGCCTAATATTCCAGGTTTATTTTAGCTTTTAGGTTTGATGCTCTGGTTTGTATTACAAATTAACGTTATTGTTAATGATAAAAATAATTGCATATCAGATTGCGGAAAATTTAAATATTAAAAAGTTCAAAACCGATTATAAGGGTGAACTTTTAAGTTATTCTTCTTTCGATTTATTTTATAAATTCAAAGAGGGTTACATTTATATATTAAATTATGGAGCCCTAGTTTTTGCCAATATAGACGAAATTGATAAAAATGCGTTTATAAAATTCAGCAAAGACTATTGCGAAAACTTCTTAGAATCCTCCCATCAGGAGGATTTTGTTATATATCAGGAAAATGTAAAGTCACCTGTTTTTTCCTATGACTCACTAAAGGTGTCAACGATAACTGCAGAGTTGACTAAGGTGGCAATGCTTCAGGTTGCGCAGTCTGTGTCTTTGGATTTCTATCTTGAAAAATCTCAGTTCTTATTTGATGAAACAGTAAAACTTACCAACCAATTAGAGGGCTATGGTGAACTTCTTATCAGCAGAAAAAAGCTCCTCAAATTTATCGGGAAAACAATAAATACAAAAAACAGAATTGTTGATAATCTCTATATTCTTGATTCTCCCATCGTAGTATGGGAAAATGAACTTTTAGACAAGGTAAATTCTGGTCTTGAAAAAACCTTCGATGTGAGCGTCCGGTTTCGCGAAGTTGAGTATCTCTTAAAAATTGTAGAAAGTAATTTGTCAATATTTATTCAACTCGAAGATACTCGTAAAAGTCACTTTCTTGAAATTGTTGTTATTATCCTAATTCTTATCGAGGTAATAAATACAGGTATTTCTTGGTTTTTCAGCTAAAAGTAACCATGTCAAAACCTAGTTACTTTTAATTGATAACTTCCTAGTAGTTAACGTTGAAATTGAAAGGTATCGTTTCCAATGACTGGAATGAATGAAGAATTGTATTCCCTTTTTTTATGATAAATGTAAAGGGAATTTCGGTACTCCTTCCATTGTTTTCAAATGTCAGTAATTTAATGTTGTGGGTTCCTTCAGGCATCGAAACCCGGGTATAATAAATGGAGTAGGGTAATGTTTGCCAATTTCTAGTATCTGCCTTCTCAGTAGCAGCGTTAATTATTCCCAAAACGGCACCTGCACCTTCGTTTTTCTTTCTCAATTGATATTCAGCCGCTTGTTTTAGGGCAACTCTCAAAAGCGATTTTCCAAGTTCTTCTAGCATTCTTTGCTCCAGGCATTTGAATGCGATTTTGTTGATGTCCTCTGCAAGCTCTAAATGTTTAATTTCATTATCAATAACAAGATCTGCCTTATGATACAGTGTGGATCTTTCAATATATTTAGGAAAAGCGACCCTTATAACTTTTAAATCTCCTAAGCCATTACTTTTATAATCGGCATCACTCATCGGAAAAGAAAAATTTAAACCTAATTCCTGATTTTGAAAAACAATTACTCCACCTTGACCTTTGATAACTGCAAAATTAATAGCCCATTCTTCTTTTATTGGGCCAAGCCCATTTTGCCATAGGAAAACCAAATCTCCGTTTTTTGAATTGGATTTCTCCAGAACCAGATTAAATTCTTTTTCGTAACGGTCTAACTCATCGAAAAGACTACTCAAATAAGCCGTTCTTAGTATGTCTTTCTTAAGCTGTAAGGGAGCTTCCGTGTTGAAAAATTTAGTGTAATCGGACAAATATATTTCATAAGCATTTCTGTATGCAATAAATGCATTGTTATATTCTGCATTTGCATCATAAATCAAGCCCATTAACAAATGCATAAAAGCATCTTTTTTATATTTGTTTGCTCCCTTATATTTATCATTTAAAATCTGTAGTCTTATATTCATCCTTCTGCATTCAACCAAGGCAGCTTCATTTTCTTGAAGTTTCATGAAGTTAATGGCTTTATAGTAATGAATCAGCAATTTTTCGAATTCCTCACCTGAATATTCAATAACGTTTGAGTTAGTAACCATGGCGGCAGCAATATCCATTGGCTTATTGGTATTGTCCTGGATGAAGATATAAGCTTTTTCGAAGTATTCATTGCTCTCCTTGTATTTGCCCATCAGCGAAAAAACAACTCCTTTGTTCATATAGAACAATAATTTAGTTTTTCTTTTTTCAGCTTTTTTGTCGCTGTCCAGGATTTTATTCGCTTTTTCGAAATCTCCTTTTTGAAAATGATTGTTGAAATCCAGGTTCTTGCGATAATATGATTGACAGGAAAGCATAAAAAAACAGCTAAAAAGCAATAGTAGAAATGATTTTAATGGAGCTTTCATTTTAAATTACTGATTTAACTGTTTTTATATGAAAATTAGTTGGTTATGAATTTTTTTATCTTTTTCTCGCCCACCCAAACAATTTCATTGGTTTCCAAATCGGCCAATTCTAAATTTATTTGATAATAAACCACTTGTTTCTTTTTATAAGTGTCTACAATTGAATTTATTGTTCCAAACATCATATAGTCTGCACCCAGTTCTTTTCCCCATTTTTTTTGTGTCTCAGGCGAAGCGAACATTTGCTGATCGCCTCTTTCTTCTCTTAATTTTTCTCTGAAAGTGCTGTTTTGCACTATTCTAATGGTTCCTGTATTGATGAATTCCTTTTCCATGTTTTTAATAAAAGTTTCTGCATCAATGTGTTCATGACTTTTGTTAGTGATTATCCCGACTATAATAGTTGGTTTTTTGCCGTTTTTATCAGAAAAACTAGTTCTCCAGTTTCTTTCAATACAATCTTTTGTCATTTCCTGGGCTACTAATTTCGAATCCGTATCATTCCATCTTCCGCTTAAATCAGTTTGCTCATCCGGGTTGATTCTCGAAACAGATCGTGAGCAACTGTTCATAGCTAAAATACACAAGCTTAATAAGGTTATTTTAAATAAGTTTTTCATAATAGTTCATGTTTTTAAGGTTAGTTACTTTGGTTATTTTTTTCTGCAATTATCAAAATGTGTGCCAAAAAGATAAAATGTAAGCAAATATAATTGCAATTATCTCCTAATCTTGAATTTCAAGTATTTATTTTTGGTTTTTTATCTTCCAACAAATTATGCTTCAGAGTTTTAAATGCTTTATCGGGGCTGGTTTTCAATTCTCATTTTAATTTATTGAAAATTTAAATTCTATACCTGCTCAAAGCCCTAATTATTAAATTTCATCGCCGCATGATTTTAGTGTATTTTTATTTATATTTGATTAGTAAGGCTTAATTCTTTTATTATGATTTTAATAGCAGACAGCGGGTCAACCAAAACGGCGTGGCGCATTATTGATCAATTTAACCATATACATCAGGCTGGAACACAGGGTTTTAATCCCTATTTTCAGGACACTTCTACCATTAGCGATAATTTGAAAAAGGAGTTGATTCCTTTTTTGCCTGATGAACAGGTTGATAAAATCTATTTTTATGGAGCGGGCTGCTCCAACATAGAAAAGATAAAAGTAATCGAAAAGGCTCTTCTAAATGTATTTCCTATTGCTCAAGTTGAGGTAGAACATGATTTACTTGCAGCAGCAAGAGCATTATGCGGCTCAAAACCAGGAATAGCAGCGATTTTGGGAACAGGATCTAATTCTTGCCTCTACGATGGAAAAAACATTGTTGAAAACGTAGCTTCTCTCGGTTATATACTTGGAGATGAGGGCAGTGGTGCACATCTGGGAAAAACTTTTATTCAAGCGTATTTGAATAAAGAATTGCCGGCAAAGCTATCCGAAAACTTCTATAATCGTTATAAGTTAACCAAGGATGAGGTTTTGGAAGCCATTTATAAACAACCTTTGCCAAACCGCTTTTTGGCTTCTTTTGCCAAATTTATTTATCAGAATATTAATGAGCCTGCCATCAATGAAATGCTTATACAATGTTTTGAGGAGTTTTTCGATAAACACATCTGCAAGTATAAAAATGATGATTCTTTGAAGCTAAGTATTGTGGGCTCTGTGGGGTTTTATTTTAGCAATATCATTCGTAGGGTAGCTCAAGATAAAGGAATAGAAATAGAAACCATTTTAGAATCTCCTATTGCCGGACTAACACTTTATCATACCCAATAATCAGCAAAATATGAAAACAGCTGTAATAAGTGGCTCGACAGGATTGGTTGGACAGATACTCTTGTATAAGTTGTTGGAATCCAATTATTATGAAAAAGTGATATCTTTAGTCAGAAGGCCTTCTCTTATCAAGCATCACAAACTAACTGAAATAATCATTGACTTTGATGAGCTCTTACAAAAAGTAGAGCCTATGCATGCAGATGATGCTTATTGCTGCTTGGGAACTACCATTAAAAAAGCAGGAAGTAAATCAAATCAGGAGAAAATAGATCGACAATACGTTACCAATTTTGCAAATTTGGTTTTGAAAAATGGGGTGTCTAACATTGCAATAGTTTCAAGCATAGGAGCCAATAAAAGCAGCAGCAATTTCTATCTTCATACCAAGGGACAAATGGAGGAAGATATTAAGCAACTTCCATTCAATAATATTTCATTTATCAGGCCATCATTTATCCTGGGAGACAGAAAGGAATTCAGGTTAGGGGAGAAGATAGGGATTTTTGTTTTTAAGATATTTGATGTTTTATTGTTTGGGAAACTCAGAATTTACAAGGGAATACAAGCCTCTAAAATAGCATCGGGAATGATTGGAGCTTTAAATTCAGGAATCAGTGGGATAAACATTTATCATTATGATGATATCTTGAGACTAAATAAGGGGGTTTAAAATTATTCGTTAAACCCAGTTAAGAGTTTAGTGTAGCCCTAAAACATCATTCATCCCGTATACTCCCTTTTTTCCTGATAGCCATTCTGCCGCAACTACCGCGCCAATTGCAAAACCTTTTCGACTGTGGGCTTGATGCTTAATCTCAATGTCGTCAATTTCGGAACAGTATTTAATGATATGGGTTCCGGGAACTTCATCAATCCTTTTTGAAATAATTTGCAGCTCTGATTTAGATTTGACTTCTCCTTCTACCCATTTATTTTTTCTGTCTATATTTTCAATTAAACCCTCTGCAAGGGTTATGCCTGTTCCACTTGGTGAATCTTTTTTATGGATGTGATGAATCTCCTCTAATATAATATCATATTCATCGTGCCTATTCATAATTCGAGCCAGGTGTCTGTTCAATTCAAAAAACAAATTTACTCCAATGCTAAAATTAGAGGCGAACAACATAGTTTGATTTGTTTCGATGCATTTTTCTTTTATCTCCTTAAAGTGCTCCAGCCAGCCTGTTGTTCCAATAATTACAGGTATGCCCGCTTCAAAACATTTGTAAATGTTATTCACTGCTGTTTGGGGAGTGCTAAACTCAATGGCAATATCACAATTTTTTAAATTTTCAATTGTCAATTCGTGCAGGTTTTCCCTGTTAATCCTTAATACGATGTTATGATTTCTTTCGCAGGCAATGGTCTCAATAGTCTTTCCCATTTTCCCGTATCCTAATAAGGCTATTCTCATTGATTTTTGTCTTTTGGCGTTTTAAGGCTCAACTTAATATTTAAACTCAAAATTAAAATTATCCTGATTTAGAATGAAGTTTTAAACTAGGCATAAATTATTTGTCAAAATTAGATAAAAGTTTACCAATATTTAGGTTATTTTTTAAATTTGCACCCTAATTAAAATAAACAAAACTATGGGACGCGCATTTGAATTTAGAAGAGAAAGAAAAGAAAAACGCTGGGGTAAAATGGCTGTGGCTTTTACCAGACTTGGTAAAGAAATTGCCATGGCAGTTAAGCAAAGTGGTCCTGATCCCGATTCTAATTCAAGACTAAGGGCGGCGATTCAAAATGCTAAGGGTGTAAATATGCCCAAAGACAGAATTGATGCTGCCATTAAAAGAGCCTCCGGAAAAGATGAGAAAGACTACGAAGAAATTGTTTATGAAGGATATGGTCCCCACGGAATAGCCATGGTTGTGGAATGTGCCACAGATAATACTACCAGAACAGTGGCCAATGTGAGGATGTATTTTACACGTTCGGGAGGTTCGCTTGGAAAAACAGGTTCTTTGGATTTCCTGTTTGAAAGAAAAGGAATTTTTAAATTCCCCTCTGCCAATATAGACATTGAAGAATTGGAATTAGATTTGATTGATTTCGGTGCAGAGGAAATCTTCGAAGAAAATGGGGAAATATTCATTTATACTGCTTTTCAGGACTTTGGTGCCATGCAAAAGGCTCTCGAAGAGCGAGGAATAAATTTAACCAGTGCAGAATTGCACCGATTGCCAACTACAACAACAGAACTGACTCCCGAGCAGGAAAAAGATATCAACGCATTAATTGAGAAAATGGAAGAAGATGATGATGTTCAGGGAGTTTTCCACAATATGAAATAATACTGTAATATTCAGTAAACAAAAAAGACAAGCTATACGGCTTGTCTTTTTTTGTTTTAGAGCAGTTCTCGTGAAATTTCTGTGAATTATATTCAAAATTAATTCTCCTTCATTTTCAAGCCTTCAATAATTATAAAGATCCATCCCGAAATAAGCAAGATGCCACCTAGCGGCGTAATTGGGCCGAGGTAATTAATGAATTTAAATCCAAGTAGATCTTTCAAGGATAAAAAATAAATGGATCCGGAAAATATTATTACTCCTGCAAGAAATAAATTTATGGAGTATTTGAGGTATTTGGATGGTGAATTTTTATAGATAATACCTAAAATTAAGATGGCAATTGCATGATAAATTTGATATTTTACTGCTGTTTCAAAGGAAATAAGTTGTTCAGCAGTTATGAGTTTCTTAAGGGCATGAGCTCCCATGGCTCCAAAAATTACTGCGGTGCAGCCTAAAATCCCCGATATTATCAATGTTTTTTTTGTCATAGTATTTCGAATGATTTTTTTATATAGAATACAAGTGCTTAAATTTAGGCAGTATATCGGTCTTGTTGAAGTTTTTTTTAGTTTTTTGAATACTGAATAAATTCGATAACATAAATATTTACCGCAAGTGTAAGGTTTTTCCATTTACATTTTAAGTGTGATTATGAAAATATATATATTTAAAAAATTAAATTTGAGCGGCACATAATTTTCAGGATTTTTGAATTAACAACCATATCCCAAAAGGCGATGATTTGCTTTTTAAAATAAAACACTTAAAATGAACAATATTTTACTCATTGGGGCGGGAAGATCCGCTTCAACATTAATTGAATATTTATTGAACAATTCTGAAAAAGAGCAATGGAAAATAACAGTTGCTGAATTGTCTCTCGATTTAGCCATTAAAAAGATTAATGGCCATAAAAATGCAAGTCCTCTTTTGTTTGATATAAATAATGATGAACAGCGAACTTTAGAGGTTCAAAAAGCGGATCTGGTAATTTCCATGCTTCCTGCTCACATGCATATTGCCGTTGCAAAAGATTGTTTGACCTATAAAAAACACATGGTCACGGCATCATATGTTTCAAAGGAGATGCAGGCATTAAATCAAGAAGCGAAAAAAGCGGGTATTACTCTGATGAACGAAATTGGTGTTGATCCGGGGATTGATCATATGTCTGCCATGAAAATTATTGATGAGATTAAAGCCCAGGATGGAAAAATCATCAGCTTCGAATCTTTCACAGGGGGGCTGCTTGCCCCGGAGAGTGAAAAAGATAATCCATGGAAATATAAATTTAGCTGGAATCCTAGAAATGTAATTCTGGCAGGGCAGGGAGCGGTTAAATTTCTGCACGAAGGAA
>CANHPJ010000061.1 GCA_947462515.1 Bacteroidota bacterium
CAGCGATTTTTAGATGCGTTAATAATTAATGCTATTTCTTGCCTCATATGAGATGCCAGTTATGGTATCTCATAAATTACAATCATAAATTACTCTTCGTCATTAATAGACTATAAATCAGATTTTTTTGGTTTTATTCCAACTCGGAAATAATTTAATAGTAGTCTATATTGTTTATTAAATAAAATAATAGTTTACAAATTATTAACATTTTATTTTTTTAGTAATTTGAAATATCAATTTTTTTAGAGGTAATTCATATTTAGACACTTAATAAAATGGAATGAAATATTACAATGTCAATTTTAATATTTTAAAATTTTGATGAGTAATGAATTGCACAGAGTAATTTTTTTTTATGAATTCAACTGATCATAAATATTTATTTCTTGTTTTTCATAAATGCTAACTATCCCATTATAAATTCATTAGAATATTTTTTTTTACTCAAATTGAAGAAATTATTATTTGGCATAATTAGGGTTATAATTTAATTGTATTAATGATTCGATTTATGATTTTTTCTTTACCAAGAATCTCCATTAGAATAAAACTTGTTTTAATACAATTAGTTACAGCTTTTTTGGTAACATTTATTTCTGCGAATGTTTTTTTATGGAATGAAATAAATGAAATTAAAGATTATAAGGTAACCAATTTAAAATTTATTTCTCATCTAATTGCTTCAAGCACTATTCCTTATATTTTGGCAAATGACACCTCGATTGAAAATTTGCTTTTAGAAACAAAATATTTTCCTGACATATCAAATGTTTTAGTCCGTGACAATTTGGGTAAAACAATAGCTTCATATAATAGACAAGAATATAAGAACTTCACTTTTAAGAATACACCAAATTCTGATTCATCCTATTTTTTAGGAATGGATGATTTGTATTTATTCACCCCAATAGTATATAATAATGATGTTATTGGAATGGTGTGTTTGAGAAGTAAACCTACTTTATTGAAAAAACTCGCTCAACGTCTTTTTTCTCTAGGTTTTGGCGCATTCGTTTTCTCGTTTTCAGTAGCCTTGGTAATCTCGATTTTACTTCAAAAAAGTATTTCTTCACCTATTTTAAAACTAAAGAATATTATGGAAAACGTTTCCAGAAATTCCAATTATAGTTTGAGATCTGATGAAAATCGAGAAGATGAAATTGGAATATTAGCCAAAGAGTTTAATTATATGCTGAATCAAATTCAACAAAGGGATTTTTCTTTGCAAAATGCTACTGAAAAATTGGAAGAGATGGTCAAAAAAAGAACGAAAGAACTTTCGGATATAAACATCAAATTATATCAATCTAACAAAGAATTAGAACAGTTTGCTTATGTCGCCTCTCATGATTTACAAGAACCTTTAAGGGCAATAAAAAGTTATATTCAGTTGATTCAAAAAAGATATAAAAATGATTTTAATCCTGAAGCAAATGAATTTATGCAATATGTTATTTCAGGAGCAGACAGGATGCACATTTTAATAAATGATTTACTTCTTTATTCAAGAGTAGGAACAAGAGTCAATCATTTAACCGACATAGACATAGACAAGATTATTAAAATTGTGATGGAGAATATTGCCGATAGAGTTAATTCCTCAAAGGCAAAAATTATTATTGATAACCATTTACCTGTAATAAAAGCCGATTCAATTCAAATGATCCAACTATTTCAAAATTTAATAACCAATGCTATTAAATATCAACCTAAAAATCAGATCCCTGAAATTCATATTGGATTAAATATTCAAAATGAATTCTATATTAAAGATAATGGCATTGGTATTAAAAAGGAATATTTTGATAAAATATTTGTGATTTTTCAAAGATTGCATTCACGAGAAGAATATACAGGAACCGGAATTGGATTAGCTGTTTGTAAAAAAATAGTAGAACGATATGGAGGCAAGATTTGGGTAGCTTCAGATGGAGAAAATTCGGGTACAACTTTTTGGTTTACATTACCCTCCGAAGGAAAAAAGGATTAATATAAAGTAAAAAATATTAAAATGGATAGATTAAAAAAAGGAGCTAATAGAGTAATGTTTTTTTCAGATAATACATTGGTAATCAATGAATTTGAAGAAATTGTTAAGAAAAGAAATCCCAAAAATGAATTTATCAGGATAGATAACATTTTGAATATTACTGATCATTTGAATGATTCCTCATATTCAAAACCAGATATTATAATAATGGATATACAGCTCGAAAACATCATAGTTTTTAATATTGTAAACCGCATTAAAAACAGCATTTTTAAGTATATACCTTTATTATTG
The DNA here is from genome assembly GCA_947462515.1 of Bacteroidota bacterium. Taxonomy (GTDB): domain Bacteria; phylum Bacteroidota; class Bacteroidia; order JACCXN01; family JACCXN01; genus CANHPJ01. Next base: position 2,288 of record CANHPJ010000061.1, read on the forward strand.
ATAAAAAAAGAAAGTGATGAAAATACCATATTGCAATTTTACTACTCGTATGTAAATTGTTTTATTATGAAGCCGGATGAATCGGGTAAAATATTTGAAATACTTAAATCAATAGATGAGTTTTGGCTTGAAGTAGTCAATTTGCCGCAAATACATACAAATTGAAAATATTGATATGATAAATATTTTGTTGATTGAAGATTGCCTTGCAGATATTCGTCTAACACAGGAGATGCTCAAGGAAAGTGTTATTCAAAATAAAATTTACGTTGTTAAAGATGGGGAGGAGGCTATTTCCTTTTTAATGAAAAAAGGAAATTATAACAAATGTCCTTCACCAGATTTGATTTTCTTGGATCTAAATCTGCCAAAAAAAAATGGAAGGGAGGTGTTAATTGAAATAAAATCCGATCCTTTTTTGAAAAGTATTCCTGTTTTGGTTTTAACGACTTCTACTTCAGATGTAGATATTATAACCAGTTATAAACTCCAAGCCAATTGTTATTTGAACAAACCGAATGATTTGGATGATTTTAATAAATTATTGATTAACATAGAAAATTTTTGGTTTAAAAAAGCAAGACTTCCAAAGAATAGTGAAAAGTTGGCTTAACTACTGCCTAGATTAATTATATGCAAAAAGAGAAAAATAGGATTCTTTTAGTCGAGGATAATTTTCCAGACGCAAAACTTATGGAGATTTATCTTCAAGAAGCCTATGATGATAACTTCGAGTTAATAACTGTAATAAGATTGTCAGAAGCCATAGATAAGGTTAAGGCAGAAATGTTTGATGTGGTTATACTGGATTTGACTCTACCTGATAGTTCAGGGATTGATACTTTTGTTAAACTTTTTTCGAAAATACCGGATATACCAATTATTGTTTTGACAGGATTGAGTGATGATGTTTTTGGTTTAGATGCGGTTAAATTTGGAGCAGAAGATTTTTTGAGCAAGAATACCATTAATGCGCACATCATTAAACGGGCAATTGATTATGGAATAGAACGAAGAAAACTCAAAAAGAAAATAATTGATAACACAAATCAGTTAAATGAAAATGAGAAAAAATTAAAGGAAGCTCAAGAGCTCGCCCACCTTGGTAATTGGGTATGGGAATACGATTCAAACAAAATTCAATGGTCCGAGGAGCTATATCGACTTTTTGGACTACAACCTTTTATTTTTGAAATTACGCCTGAGTGGATCTGGAAACATATCCATCCTGAAGATGTTGAAAAATTTTCTCTGTTTTTAGACCAGAGGAAAATTTTACAAGATTCAGCAGATATTTATTTTAGAATTATAAGACCCGATAAAACAGAAAGAACACTATTTTCCATTGTTCGAATTATTGCTGAGAGAGATAATTTGTTAACCAAGTTTCAAATTATAAGTCAAGATGTTACAGAGAGAATTTTACAAGAGAAAAAATATGCAACGCTTATCGAATCGGCTCCAGATAGCATCATAACAATTGATTATGAGAAAAAAATTATAGGCTGGAATAAAAAAGCTCAGGAGGTAATGTTATGGAATGAAAAAGAGGCATTAAATCTCAAAATTGGAGACGTTTTTTCTATTACCAACATTGATAGAGATCTTGATCAGGTTTTTAATGAAAAGAATCAAAGGTTGGGAAAACAAATTGAGGTAATTGCAAATAGAAAAGATGCTACAGCTTTCCCTGCTGAAATAACTTTGTCCTTGATTAAACTAGAAAAAAATAAAATATGTGTTTGTTTTGTTCGCGATTTAATTGTTCGAAAGCAAGTAGAAAAAGAACTTAAAGAAAAGGAAGAATTATATCGTACGGTTATTGATAGCCTTTCAGAAGGCCTTGTTATAAAAGATATAGAAAATCATATTTTGTTTTCTAATGTTTCTCTTGAATACTTAACAGGGTATTCAAAGGGAGAAATTTTCGGTCAAAATTTTATTAATCTATTTTCATCAAATGCATGGGAAAATCAATTAGTGAAAAACCATATCAATGATGCATTTTCAAATGAAACAAATTCCTATGAACTTTTAATACGAAAAAAAAATGGAGAAAACTTTTGGGCCAGAATAAATAATGCACCTTATAAAAATGATAAGGGTGATGTTGTAGGTAATATTTCCGCAATAACAGATATTACCATTTCAAAAAGAGAAAAAGAACTGGAAGATTTAGTTTTTGCGGCCACAAAATCATACAACTCATTAATAATAACCGATAAAAATGGCAAAATAGAGTGGTTAAATGAAGGCTTTTCTAGGCTTTTTGGCTATAATTATGAAGAAGTAATCGATAAAAATATTTCTTTATTGAGTAATAATCACCTTAAAAATTCGATAAAAGAAAGAAAAAATCCCTATAAACAGGTTGTTTCAGAAAAAAGACCTATTGTTTATGAAACTAAAAAATACAGCAAAGCAGGTCAAATGTATTGGGTAATAAGTACCCTGACACCTGTGCTGGATGATAATGGAACAGTTATTAAAATTATTGCTATTGATTCTGATATTTCCAGAAGAAAAGAAATTGAAACTCAGCTGAAATCTGCAAAAAGACTTGCGGAACACTCTTTAAACAGGTCTAAAAGAGCATTTGAAGACATTGCCAAAGCAAAAATTCAGGTCGAAAATACCATCAAAGCAAAAGAAATGTTTATGGCAAATATGAGCCATGAAATTAGAACTCCTATGAATGGTATAATCGGTATAACTGATTTACTGCTTAAAACTTCCTTATCAAAGGAACAAAATGAATACTTAAGCGCCATTAAATCTTCCGGTGAAACTTTAATGGTAGTTATTAATGATGTTTTGGATCTTTCAAAAATAGAGGCAGGTAAAATGACATTTGAAGAATTGCCATTTAAACCTAAAGCTCTGTCCGAATTGGTATACGATTTGTTTTTACCGAAAGCTAGGGAAAAACACATTGAGTATACTAAATATATGGACATACGTATTCCCGACACACTAATAGGAGATCCCGCAAGGCTGAATCAAATTATGATGAATTTAATAAGCAATGCTATAAAATTTACCCATAGCGGAAAAGTAGATTTTATGCTTAATCTTAAAAGTGAAGATGTAAGCAATGTTGAATTGGAGTTAATTGTGAAGGATACCGGTATGGGAATTCCTGAAGATAAAATGGACTCCATCTTTCTTAATTATACTCAGGTAACTCCTGAAATTGCAAGAAAATACGGAGGTACAGGCTTGGGGTTGGCAATTACTAAAAGACTTGTAGAAATGCAAGGAGGAAAAATAAATGTTAAAAGTAAATTGGGAGTAGGTTCTGAATTTATAATTACCTTAAGATACAAAAAGCCGCTTTTGGATCAGATTGAAATTCATGAAAAATCCGAAATAATAGAGAGACAAATTGAAAAAAATCTAAAAGGGGTAAGAATCTTGCTTGCTGAAGATAATGCCATTAATACAATGCTTGCTGTAAAAGTACTTACAGATTGGGATTGCGAAGTGGTAGTTGCGGAAAATGGAAAGGAAGTCATTAATATTCTTGAGAAGGACTCAGATTTCGATATGATTTTAATGGATATTAAAATGCCGGATATGGATGGATATCAGGCAACTAGCTATATAAGAGAAAAAATGCCTGAATCAGTAAAAGTTATACCAATAATTGCGCAAACTGCACATGCGGCAACCTGGGAGGCAAAAAGATGCCTCGATTTGGGAATGAACGATTATATTTCTAAACCTTTTGATATTGATTTATTATTTGAAAAGGTATTTAGACATTCGAAAAAATTTAAGGCCAAGCTTTTGGATATAGAAAATGGTTTTGTCAGTACCTAAAATGAAGTCTAAACATTTTTCCTTTAAAGATGTTTAATATAAAGAGAACAAAACATTATAAATATTAAATAATGAAAACTCAGGCTAACATAAAAGTTTTTTTTGTTGATGATGATGAAGCCTTTAGAGAGCCATTAAAAAAATATTTAGAGCAAGAATGTTTCCCTCTGGCCAGTATTAAGACTTTTGAAACAGGGGAGGAGTGTCTTAATGCAATGGAAGAAAATCCTGACTTGGTGATTTTAGATTTCTTTTTAAATTCAAGAATAAAGGAAGCCATGAATGGATTAGGCATTTTAAAATTGATTACCAGCAAATATCCTTCTGTTCCGGTTATTATGCTTTCTTCCCAGGATGATGTTTCAACGGCTGTTCAGATGATTAATAACGGAGCCTTTGATTATGTTACCAAGAGTTCGAGTGCTTTTGTTAAAATTAAAAATTTAATTGAAAATGTTGCCAATAATAAAAATTCTAAATTAATCCTGCTAAGGAAGGTTTCTTTTTATAAAACCATAAATCTTATAGTCATAATAATTTTAATATTACTTTTTATAATCACTCATTATATTTAATTAGGAGGATGCAACATGAAAATTTTAGTCATTGATGATGATCAGTTTACACTTGATAGTATCAGCTTTTATTTAAAAAGTGAAGGGTTCGAAATTTTAAAGGCTCTGGATAGTTACAAAGCTCTAGAAATATTGGAAAAAGTTAAGGTAGATTTAATTATCTGCGACATACTTTTGCCAAGTTTGTCTGGTTTGGGTTTGTTAAGCTTACTGAAAAATTTTTATTTGGAAAAAACTCCCGTAATCCTTATTTCTTCGCTAGATCAGAAAGAAGTCGTTTCTTCTTCAATGAGTTTGGGCGCTCAGGATTTTATTATTAAACCAATAAATTTTGAAGAATTACTGACTAAAATAAAAAGACTGACATCGATACCAGTAGGTTGATAGTGAGATTATTATTGTAAATTATTACTTTATTATCCCTTTAGAAGTTATTATATCAACTTGTTATTTCTGTGACTTTAAAACCAATAGATTTTAAGTCATTCCAAAAGTTGGGATAGGATTTTTTTACAACAGTGGGATCTTGTATGATTATTTCTTTGAATTTGAATGCCATAGGCGCAAACGACATCGCCATTCTGTGGTCTTGGTAGGTGTATATATCTGGTATGCTAGTTGGGTTGCCAAAATCAACTAGATGTATCTCGTCTTTATGCATAACGGTCAAATCAATCCCAAACTTTTTCAGTTCATTTACCAATCCTTCTATTCTATCTGTTTCTTTAATTCTTAAACTGCTCAATCCTCTGAATTTTCCTTGTATTTTTAAACCAGCCAAGGTAGCTATTACGGTTTGAGCCAAATCCGGACAATCAAGGAAATCATATTCATAAAAAGTTCGTTTAAAACTAGAATTTTTAGATTTTGTTATTTGTAATTTTTCTCCTATGAAATCTGATTCTACTCCAATTTCTTTAAATATTTTTCTCACAATAGCGTCTCCCTGAAGGCTTTCTTCTTTTAATCCACTTATTGATAGTTCTGCCTCGTCTGAAAATGCAGCCATTTCATACCAATATGAAACAGCACTCCAATCGGATTCTATTTTTATTTCACGAGCTAAATATTTTTTTGGATAAACTTTTATTCCGTGGCTTTGCCATTTTACTTCCGCTCCAAAATAACTCATCATTTTGGTGGTCATGGTCAAATATGGTTTAGATATTAATTCGCCTTTGAAATTTATTTCTATTCCATTTTCAAGACTTGGGCCGATTAAAAGTAGGGCCGATATAAACTGACTG
>CANHPJ010000062.1 GCA_947462515.1 Bacteroidota bacterium
AAAACAGAGGAAATTATTATCCTAGTATAAAATTTATATCCCATTATTTCATGCTAAAAAATTACTATTTAGCATTTTCCATTTACGAAAAATGCTGATTTAAAGAAACCCGTTATAAGACATTTTACGGGCTTTAAAGGATTTTAACGGCTATAAACGATGTAATTTGTTCTTTTTGACTTTGTTAAAAACTAGTCTGCGTATTTTTTTGATATCAAACCAGTCTGAAATCAAATTAAAAAAAATAAAAATATTAAAATGCCTCCATTTTTTTTGTTTTATAGAAAAGAAAGCCTTTTTGAACAAATTACAACAAAAAAACAACATAATAATCCAAAAGCGCGGCTTCGTTCATCTTTATTTTATTAGGCATTTTTATATACCTTTGAATCATTGGCAAAAAAAATACAGAAAAAGTAAGCGTAAATTCTGAAAAAAACAGACTTGAAATTTAGAGACAAAATAATGAACATTTAACGACCAAAGGGTGAAAATTGAAATTAAAAAACAAGTAGCATATTAGTAAATAATTTAGGATTCATATTTATTACCAAAACACCATCGTTAGACAATCTTTTATCGAGAAAACCACAATATAATATTGATAGCATTAGAACTGCAAACAACTTAAAAGGCTTTTCAGCATGTGTTTTCTATTAAGGTTTGGGAAAATGGCAATGAAATCTCAGTAATAATTTTAACACCAGTTCATTTTCTGTAAATTTATTTTTTATGCTGCTTCTAATTCAATTACACAAAAGTGTTTTATATGAGTTATAAATTAAATTGGCTGAATAATTTAGCAAGCAGTCAAATAAAACATAATCTTGGTGCTGGGGTTCCCCCGATGAATCTTTATCCCGAGTTTAGTCCAGGAAAAACCTATGGTTTTGAGCAGACAGCATCTAACGACAGAAGCCTTAGCTATCACAGCACTGCGGGTTTTATTAAGGACGTGGCAGCTAAAGTTTTAATAGAGAATGAAGGCCTCGATTTCGATTCGGAAAATATTGTCATAACAAATGGAGTACAGGAGTCAATTGCACTGACAGTAGCCTGCTTCAGAAACAGAACACTAGCCTGCATCGATCCATCTTATCCGGGTTTCGAGGATGCAGTGTCGGCCTTTGGCTGCAATATTCTTAAGATCCCGACCGATAATTGGTTGGTTAGTCTGGAGAAGTTGCCAGAAGGCAGCCTCTTTTATCTCTCGACCGATTTTTCAAACCCTCTTGGCTACAGCCTTTCTCTTGAGGAAAGATTGCAATTGACAGCACTTGCTACTAAAAATAAATTCTATATTTTCGACGATGCAACTTACAGGCCTTTCAATCTTGATCCATAAAATTCTTAAAAAAACACCATTTACTTGCACATAACTTGCACATGATTTTTCATGTTTTTAGCCATAAAATCAAGCTTTATGGCATCTTTAAAACTAACAATTGACACTCGTAGAGTGCACATTGATAATAAATATCCAATTATTATCCGCTTAACAATAAATTCTATATCAACTTCTATTAACAACGGAATAAAACTTTTTAAAAATGAATGGGATAATATTCATGTTAAAGTTTTAAAGAATAACCCAAGTTATAAAGCGCTTAATCTTTTCTTGAAAAAAAATACTGGGTTGGAGAGTAAGTTAATGCAGTCATGTAGTAATAATAACATCAAAAATTTATTAATTGGGAATTACTGATCTCATTTTTTAATGGAGCTGATAAAGATAAGTGCCAAATCTTAGGTTTTGACTTACCGAATATTTTTGAAAGAAATAATACTAGAGGAATATGCCATATCCGCGGCATTTCCCAACTTTATGTCAATCTGAATGTTCTGCACAAGAGAAAAGTGATACTTCCTCAACAAAGGAAACTGCTAAAAAAATCGTCTAACGATTAAAAGAGGTTGATGTGTTTAAAAGAAAATTCTTAAAATGACATTTGACGAGATTTATTTTGAACATCATAAAATGGTTTTTAACCTTGCTCTTCAATATGTTCAAAATATAGAAGATGCAGAAGAAATTACACAAGATGTATTTGTAAAAGTATTTGATAATCTCAATTCCTTCAAAAAGGAGTCTAATATAAAGACATGGATTTATCGTATTTCCATAAATCAATCACTAGACTTTTTAAAATCAAAACAATCTCAAAAGTGGAATTTTCTTACTTCTATATTCAGATTAAATGATGCTAAAGTAAAATTTGAGCCAACAAATTTTAATCACCCCGGAATAGAATTAGAGCAAAAAGAAGGCTATCAAAAAATATTTGATGCTATTAACCAGCTTTCTGATAATCAAAAAACGGTCATTATTTTGCTGAAAATTGAAGGTAAATCTCAAGCGGAAACTGCCGAAATAATGAATTTAAATGTAAAAGCGTTGGAATCTTTGTTTCAAAGAGCAAAAAAGAATTTAGAGATTATATTAAAACAAAAAGGATAAATATGAATAAATCGTCTAATTCAAATATGAATCAAGTATTTGAATGTTTAGCAAACATAAAAATGGCAGAGCCAAGTAATAACTTGTATGCGCAAACAATAAATAAATTGCAAATGCAAAATACTATCTCTTTGTTTTGGGTTAAAGCCTTGGCTTGCCTATTAATAGCTTTTATTTCCACCGAGTTATATATCGTGTCGAAAAATGATAATAAAAACCAAGCAGATATTTCAAATGTAATTGCAACAACCAATAATATTTTATACAATGAATAAATCTAAATTTTTCACACTCATAATTATTGGACTTTTAATTTCAAATGGTATTTTGTTTTATATGCAAACAAAAGAGCATATAAAAAGAGGTGGACCCAAAAAATTCATCATTAATAAATTGAATTTTGATGAGGAACAGGTTAAAAATTACGAAATCTATATTCAACACCATCGCAAAGCTATAAATGCCAATGAGTCTAAAATGAATAACTTAAGAATGGAGTTGTATGAACAACTTAAATTTCAGCAAGATACTGCCAAGGTAGATTCATTGATTTCATTAATTTCCAAGCAACAATACTTCGCAGAGAAAATAAATTACAATCATTTTTTAGAAATAAAACACTTATGCAAGCCATCACAAAAAAAAGACTTTGAGGCGCTAACGAATCAAATTGAGAATCTTTTTTCTTCAAAAGAAAGGAAGTAATTCAATAAATCGTCTATTAAAATAGTTGAAGCTAATCAAGCTTCGCATTAAACTTAAATAATAGATAAACGATGCGCTTTCTTTTTTTATTAATGCTAGTTCCAACGCTTTGCTTTGCTCAAAACAACACACAAAATATTCGTGGTGTTGTTACTGACAAATTTTCTCAAATGCCTTTAATTGGCGTATCCATTCAAATTAGTCCCCTGCAAAAGGGCGCTATTACCGATTCTTATGGAAAATATACCATTACAAACATTCCACCCGACAGGTATGAAGTAAAAATATATTATTTAGGTTATAAAAGTATCACAATCCCCAATGTGGTAGTAACTTCTGGCAAGGAAGTTATTTTAGATGTTGCCATGGAAGAAACATTCAAACAATTAAACGAAGTAGTTATTAAATCAACCGCTAAAGCTGGCACCATCAATGAACTAGCAAGTGTAAGTGCAAGAGCTTTTTCAATGGAAGAAGTAAATAGATATGCAGGTGGAAGAAGCGACCCAGCCCGTTTGGTTGCCAATTTTGCCGGGGTGAGTGCCCCTGACGACAGTAGAAATGATATTGTAATTCGAGGCAATTCGCCCGTGGGTGTATTGTGGCGCATAGATGGTATGAATGTCACTAACCCGAACCACTTTGCTTCCGTGGGAACTACTGGTGGTGCAGTTAGTGCTTTAAACACCAATCTATTAAAAAGTTCAGATTTTTTCACTTCCGCTTTTCCGTCTGAATATGGAAATGCAACTGCCGGCGTTTTTGATTTAGGCTTGAGAAATGGTAATAATGAAAAAAGAGAAACTACGGTTCAAGTGGGGGTTATTACCGGTTTAGAAGCAACCACAGAGGGGCCATTTAAAAAAAATAGCGATGCCTCTTATTTGGTAGGTTATCGTTATGCCTTGGCTGGTGTTGCGCAAACGCTGGGTGTGGATATTGGCACCACAGCAACACCTTCTTATCAAGATTTATCATTTAAATTAAATAGTGGAACTACCAAATTTGGCAAGTTCTCCATGTTTGGAATATTGGCAACAAGCACTATTGCAATAGGTGGAGGTAGCACAAATACCTTGTATGGAAATGGTAATCAAGTAGATTTTGCCAGTAAAATTGGTATTGCCGGTATAAATCATTTTAAACAAATCAATGAAAAATCTTTTATAAGTTCAATTTTTGGGCTTAATTATTCAAGTACAGATCAAACCGGTTATTCAACAGATAGACCCACCAATACCAGTTTTATAAAAGAAGTAAGCAATGTTGCAAAAACAAGTTATACTATAAGCACCACTTACCATTCAAAAATAAATTCGCGACTTTTCTTTAAAGCAGGAATTCAAGATGAAATCATTGGCTTGGATTTATTCTATCAAACAAAGGAGAGAATAAATGATAATTACAATCAAATATGGAATTATCTAAGCACCACCAATTTGGCACAAACTTATGCTCATGCAAAATATAATTTAACCGAAAAACTTACATTCAATGCAGGTGTTCATTCGCAACTTTTTTTCTTAAACAACTCAACTTCTATAGAGCCAAGATTAGGACTCATATTCAATGCCACCGATAAAAGTAGTTTTAATTTTGGGTATGGCTTGCATTCTCAAATGCAACCTATTAATGTGTATTTTTTACAAAGTTCTGATACAGAAGGCAATACTGTTTATAACAACAAAAATTTAGATTTCACCAAAAGTCATCACTTTGTTTTGGGATATAATATTCAACCATTTGAGGATTGGAGAATTAAAACGGAAGTTTATTATCAATCAATTTATAACGTGCCTGTTAATACTTTTTCAAGTAGTTATTCTATGCTCAATACCGGTTCGACTTTCAAAACCGATTTGCAAGATAACTTAACCAATGGTGGCACAGGAATAAATTATGGAATAGAATTGACGATAGAGAAGTTTTTCAGCAAAGGATACTATGGCTTATTTACTTCTTCATTATATAGTTCAAAATATACGGCAAGCGATGGTGTAGAAAGAAATACAGCCTTTAATGGCAGGTATGTTTTTAATGTGTTGGCAGGTAAAGAATGGGAAGTTGGTATAGATAAAAGGAACAAATTTTCAGTCGATGTTAAATTTACAAATGCTGGAGGCAGAGCATATACACCTATTGATTTGGCGGCTTCAACAACTTTCGGGAGAGAACAACTTTCAACCAATGCCTATTCAAGCTATTATGACATGTATTATAGAGTAGATCTTAAAATAGGATATACTTTAAATAGTAGTATAAGAAAATTGGCGCATACATTTTCTCTGGACTTGCAAAATATTACTAATCACAAAAATATATTTTCTAAAAGCTATGACGGCAGAACCCAAAGCATTGGTTCAACTTATCAACTAGGTTTCTTTCCAAATGTGGTGTATAAATTACAGTTTTGAAAATTAATGAAACACGAAGGAAAAGTTAAAAATAATCGTCTAATACATAAACGCTAATAAATTAAAATAAAAAAAATGAATTTTAAATATAGAACACTAGCAAGCATATTAATTGCTTTAACAGTTGTAAGTTGCAGTAAAAATGATGATATAACGGAAACAACCACTACAAGCACTTCATCCACTCCAAGCGTTCCTGCTGTTTATAAAAAAATATATGGAGCTACAATTGTAACTAGCGACGGTACTTGGATATATATCAAAACCAAAGATTTGCCTGACCATAAAAGTTCTTATTATGCAACAAGCGATTCTTTATATGAGGCATATAGCGGTACTACTTTTGGTGGAAACAAGTTTACCAAAAATCCAAACTCTATCGTAGAACAGTCGGGTACTTTTAAAATACCTTTAAATCCTGCAGTTAATGCATCTCATACTGCTACACCGTTGGGTCCAATTGGTATTGCATTAAACGGAGTGCCTTTTTTTAATCAATATGCAGGTCCAAGTCAGCCGCTTACTTCTGAAATTGGTTCGTTTGATAAATATTATGGACACCCACAACAATCAGGGATGTATCATTATCACGTAGAACCCCTTTACTTAACAACTGTAAAATCTACTAAATCAGGATTAATGGGATTCTTGCTTGACGGCTTTCCCGTTTATGGGCCTCAGGAGGAGAATGGAACAACAATTACAAGTAATGATTTAGATGTTTATCACGGTCATACACACGCTACTGTTGACTATCCAAATGGAATTTATCATTATCATTTTACGGCGGATGCACCTTATTTGAATGGTAGCGGCTTTTATGGTACACCGGGAACCGTAACCCAGTAAAATGAAATTTCTATTATGTTTTATTATTGTTCTTTTGGCTTTTTCTTGCAATGAGAAAAAGTCAGAAGAACAATTTGTTTTAAAGTCCTCAGCTACTATTTCTATAGTTAACGAGGTGGTTTTCTCTAAAAACGGGAAATTTAACGGTACTTTATTTGAATTAAACCAAAACAAAAAAGACACTGTTTTATCCGAAAAATATAAAAATGGTTTAATGGATGGCATTTCCAAAAAATGGTATCCAAACAAACAATTAATGGAAATTCGGGAATTTAAATTGGGTAAAAAAAACGGAGAACAAATTGCGTATTGGGATAATGGAAATAAGCGATTTGAATTTGTTGCCGAAAACGATGCTTATGAAGGAGAAATGAAAGAATGGTCTATAAATGGCAATTTATTTCATTTAGCCCATTTTGTGCACGGGCAGGAAGAAGGAACACAGAAAATGTGGTACGAAAACGGTAAAATTAGAGCCAATTATGTAATCATAAAAGGCAAAAGATATGGATTGTTAGGCACTAAAAATTGTAAAAATGTATCGGATAGTATTTTTGTTGTTAAGTAGTTTTATTGTTTTTAGTTGCTCTGATAATAACGAAACCTCCATAGAGTTGCCTTATTACAACGAGCCTGATTTTACACCCTTGTTTTTCAAAAAAAAATCAGAGGTAAATCAAAACATAAGCCATACCATTGGCGATTTTTCATTTTTAAATCAAGACAGTGGTTTTATAAATCAAAAAATAATTGAAGGCAAGATTCATATCGCCAATTTTATTTTTACATCTTGTGGCAGTATTTGTCCAACTATGACAAGAAATCTTAAAATAGTTAGTGATAGCTTGAACAACGATACAAACCTCGTTTTTTTGTCCTACACGGTAACCCCTTGGATAGATACTCCAACAATACTTAAAAAGTACAAGGAACATAATGAGATAAAAAATAAAAACTGGCATTTTTTAACAGGTTCAAAAGGCGATATTTATAAGTTAGCTAGGCAATCGTATTTTGCCGAGGAAGATATTGGATTCAGCAAAGACAGCACTGAATTTTTACACACTGAGCATTTTATTTTGGTTGACAAAACCAAACGCATTCGTGGCATCTACAATGGCACTCTGACATTGGAAATGCAACAATTAATTGAAGATGTTAAGACATTAGAAAAAGAGGAATAAAGTATAATTATAAACAAAGCCGAGGCAATACTTATGAAAAATTGGGCTACCATTATCACGAAAAATGATAATTATATTAATGAAGGCTTAACCGGCATTTACGCTATTCCTTATTCTTTTAGATACATTCAAAAATAAGTCTAACAATTGAGGTATTACTATTTATAGTAAGGATCAAGTATAAAAGTTGTGGGGAAATATAAAAATACAGAAATTTGAGATTGAAAAAAACTTATAAAATTGCAAGATTCGTATTCAGATTTAATCAAATTATTACTTCCGGAGATAGTCGTAAATAATTTTGAGCTAACAAGCTACAA
>CANHPJ010000063.1 GCA_947462515.1 Bacteroidota bacterium
GCGTCTTTAAAACCATTTTTCTGTATGTTTTCCTTCTGAGTTAATGCTCCTTTAAAATCGCTGAAACTTCCAAGATAAAAAACATTAATTCCTTGTTCATTTTTAAATGATTTATAATTTCCTATTTTATCAAATTGTGGTTTAATGCCTGCAGGTATTTGGTCACGATAAGCACCAATTTGAACTATATAACTCACACCTTTATCCTCCAAAATATTTTTTGAAGTATTCATTTGATTAGGAATCTGCTTATTTTCTATTTTCTTAACCTTTTCAGGTACTGCCTTGTTAATAAGAGTGTCCTTATTTGAAATCTCATTTAATTTATTCTCTTTTAATGGTATCAGATTCTTCATTGGACTTTTTTCGACTTCAACAGCCTCCTTATTGGTAATTAATTTTCCATCGAGGTATGCTCTAACAAAAGCGTCTTTAATACCTAAATCCTGTATTTTATTTTTTGCAAGCTGAGCCTCTGCAAAGGAATTATGTATGCCCGATGTATATCTCATTAAATTGCCTGGAATTTTCTCCACATATAAAGGCTGTATGTTTAATAATTTTTCTTTGCCGGCAGGTTTGGCATAAACACCAAGTTGAACTGTAAACAATAAGCCAGCTTTTGAAGGTAATTCCTCATATTTAGCTGGCATAGCATTTTTATTCTCAAGCTCTTTAGGTGCTATATCCCTTGTATTTAGAGTTTTAGCTGTATTAGCAACCGCAATTGTTTGTTTAGGTTCAACACTTGTTTTAGTTTCCTGAGCAATAGCACCTGTACTTACTACTGCAGCAATAACTGCAGATCCCATCATAGTCTTTGCCTGAGCAATAGTTATGCGTTTACCATTGTAAAAGGCAACAACAAATGCATCTTTATATCCATTTCCTTGGATTACCTCTTTGGCAAAAAGGGCAGTCTCAAGCGCCTTAAACATACCAGCAGTAAATCGTTTAAATCCCATTTTTGTTTTTTCTGCCATCAAAGGTGCAAAACTTTTAAATAAATCTTGAGGAATTTCATTTTTAAAAGCTCCAATTTGAACTTTAAATACCAAACCCTCAGGCATTGGTGGATCCACAGGAATAGGATTATTATTGCTGTAAAAAGATTCAGTTGTAATATCAAAGACTTCTTCATTCAATACTTTTTGGATTTCATATTTCTTTGCATCAGGTTTTACAGGAGCATATACAGGCATTGCTTTAACATTATTAGCTGTCGGAGCTGTAGGTAGTGAAACCGCATTATTTTTAGAAACTGCTGGAGTCTTTAATTTAGAATCAACAGCCTCAACTTTATCTGCCAGAGGATTTTTAGGATTTAAGGTTTCCTTTATGGTATTTGTGGTATTTATGATATTTTCTTCCTTTGGTTTTTCATCCTTGTTTAAAGTATTAGCAGCTAATGATTTTTCATTAGGCAAAGGATCATTTTTTATTTTATCTCCAATCACTTCCTTAGCGCTCTTATCTATCGTTCCGTTTTGAACATTAGCGTTTTTTGACTCAAGATTATTTGGAGTGCTATCTGCATTAGATAACTTATCAGCAGCAGATTGAGGCTGATTTTCATTATTGGTGTTAACAGCTGTGATCTTTGTTGTTGAATTCGATTCTATACCTTTTGCCGCAGAATATAACTTATTGGCCTCTTCTTTCTTGCTTTTGGAAGTAGTTTTTAAGTTTTCGGCCTTTAGTAAATAATCTTGTTTTTCAGTTTCATTTTTTGATTTTTCTGCAAGAACAATCAAATTATTAACTTGATTATCAATCACTAATGATTCCTTTTCCAAGTCCTTTCCTTTTTTGAATTCTTCCCTTGCCAATGGATTGGTAAAGTCTTCAAAATTTCCACTTAAGGTGTCTGAAGCAATCCGATCCGATTGATTTTTTTCTGCAATAGTTTTTTCTTTCGCAAGATCAGAAATTACCTGACTATTTGAGGAAACGCTTTTATTATCTGGAAGTTCAGCAGCAACAGGATTTTGGACTGAAGCATTAGATTTCTCAAAAAGAGCTATGGATTCTTTTTGTTTTGACAATGCCAATAATTCGAGAGACTGAGATTTGTCATACAAACTATCTTTGTTTAAATTATTATCACCTGACAATGCCAACTGGTTAATTTTTTGAGATTCAGCCATTAAATTTCTCGACTCTATAACAAGATCATTGGCCATTTTCGCCTCATTGTTGTTTGAAGCATTACTTTTTGATTGTAAATCATTCAGCCTTGTATCATTTGATGAAAATTGAGATATATTGGCTTTTGAATTCAAATTTTTGGCCTCTACCCTTTTTTCATTCGATTTTTGCTCCTTTTCCTTAATCGATTTTAAAACTATTTCTTTATCTGCTGGTGTTTTTATAGTAGCGAGTGATTTATTAAGATCAGCAACTTCCTGATCTAATTTTTTAGATTCTGTTAAGGCATCATCGGCTTTATTTTTCTCAAGACTTGCGTTTTCGCCGTAAATAGTTATTTCTTGTAGATTTTCAAAAAGTGTAATCGACTCTTTTTGTTTTGACAATGCCAATAATTCAAGAGACTGAGATTTGTCAGACAAACTATCTTTGTTTAAATTATTTTCATTGGAAATTGCCAACTGGTTAATTTTTTGAGATTCAGCCATTAAATTTCTCGACTCAACAACAAGATCATTGGCCATTTTGAACTTATTGTTGTTTGAAGCATTACTTTTTGATTGTAAATCATTTAGCCTTGTATCATTTGATGAAAATTGAGATATATTGGCTTTTGAATTCAAATTTTTGGCCTCTACCCTTTTTTCACTCGATTTTTGCTCCTTTTCCTTAATCGATTTTAAAACTATTTCTTTATCTGCAGGTGTTTTTATAGTAGCAAGTGATTTGTTTAGATCAGCAACTTCCTGATCTAATTTTTTAGATTCTCGCAAGGCATCATCGGCTTTATTTTTCTCAAGACTTGCATTTTCGCCGTAAATAGTTATTTCTTGTAAATTTTCAAAAAGTGTAATCGACTCTTTTTGTTTTGACAATGCCAACAATTCAATAGACTGAGACTTTTCAAACAAACTATCTTTATTTAAATTATTTTCATTGGAAATTGCCAACTGGTTAATTTTTTGAGATTCAGCCATTAAATTCCTTGACTCAAGAAAAAGATCATTTGCAATTTTTGCCTCATTATTATTTAAAGCCTTACTTTTTGATTGTAAATCATTTAGCCTTGTGTCATTGGATGAAAATTGAAATATGTTGGCTTTTGAATTTAAATTTCTGGCCTCCACCCTTTTTTCATTCGATTTTTGTTCTTTTTCCTTGATTGATTTAAGAGCAATTTCTTTATCTTCAGGTGTTTTTATGTTTTCCAAGGATGCATTTATAACTGCAACTTCCTGATCTAATTTTTTAGATTCTTGCAAGGCTTTGTCCGCTTTGTCTTTATCAAGTTTTTCGCTGTCAGAATATATTTTAAGCTCATCTAAATTTTTAAAGATGTTTATCGACTCCCTTTGTTTAGATAAAGCCAAAGATTCTAGGGCATTCGCCTTTTCAAAAAGACTGTCTTTATTAATATTTTTATCATCCGTCAAAGCCAACTGATTGTTTTTTTGAGCCTCGGCCATTAATTTTTTTGATTCAACTTGTAAATCGTTGGCTATTTTTACTTGACTATTTGTTTCTGGTTTGGTTTTAGCTTGACTGTCATTCAATTTGGATTCATTAAATGTGAATTCAGATAAATTTGCTTTGTATATTAAACTGCGAGTTTCAGCTTTGTTTTCCTTTAATTTTTGTTCTTTTTGATTTATAGATTTTAAAGCGACTTCTTTTTCTTGTTTAGTTTTCAAATTATTTAACGATGATTTTAAACTAACTAGCTCTTCTTCTATAGACTTGGATTCGTTAATAATTTTATCTGCTTTACTTTTTTCTATGCTTGCAACCTCCGAATTATATACTGCATTTAAACCAGGTTCGTTATTTTTATCATTGCTTGCTTTTTGCTTATCAAGCTGATTTATATTACTAGACTGATCTGATTTTTTAAGATTATCAATTTCAACTTGGTTTTTTGCAATTGAACTTTGATCTGATTCCGACTTGGAAGATGTATCTAATTTGATGTTTTCCTTATTTATTTCGGATTCTGTTTTATTTTCAGGATTATTCTTACCCTCATCATTGATAGATTCAGATTTATTTAAATTTTTATTCTCGGAATTTAAATTCTCTGCTATTTGAGTCTTATTATCGGAATCATTATTTGTTTTTTCATTCTTTAATTCGTCTTTTTTAGATTCTGTTAAGGGAGCATCTTTTATATTTTCATTGTTATTTGACTTTATTCCCGTTAAACTATCTCCCTCTGGTCTATTATTATTTTTGGTATTTTTTTCTGAAATATTTATCAAACTATCTTGCTTGTTCGTAACTTGATTTGATGAATCAATTAGATTATTATTTGATAATTGGTTATTTAAATCCACTTTATTGGACTTCGAATTATCTGATTCAGAAACATCATTCTTTACACCCTTATCGTTAAGTTTATCGGCAACAGAGTTTGTAGTGTTAGTATTTTGATCGTTGATATTGGATTCAGACTTTTCAGGCTTATTTTTCAACCCATCCTGGCTTGCTAAAACTTTAGTAGTATTATCATTTGAAATGTTTTTTGGCTCCTGACCATTTAAATTATTCTTATTAGACATTTCATTTTCAGCAACTTGAACATTTTCTTCTAAAGTATTATTTTTAATCTTTTTATCTAAACTGTCTGTATTAATTGACTTTACTAATGGAGTGTTTGTTGCAGTAGATTTGTCTATGCTATCTTTTGAAGTAGTATTTAGATTTTTATTTTGAGAATTTATTTTTTCGTTCGCAAGTTGCTTATTGACAGACTTATCATTTTCATTTATAGAACCATTATCCTTAGGTTTATCTGATAATATTTCAGTATTTGAAGTAGCAACATTTTTGTCTTTATTACTTAAATCTTCAGTTTTAGAATTTTTGAGTTGGTTATTTGAGATTAAGTTTTCCTCTGGATTTGGGTTATCAAGTCTTGCCTCAATAATTTGTCCCACTCGATCTTCACATTTTAATTTCGCCTCTTTTTTTTGATTAATACTCGATTTCAATTCAAGTATTTTTTTTTCTTCATAATTTTTATCAAAGTCATCCAATTCTTCAAGGTTTTGTTCCCTAAAGGAAACTTCCTTATTTAAGGATTTTTCCCATTGAAAATAAATTTCCTTTTTAGCATCTTCACGTCGTAACTCATCAGATATTAGCTCTGCTTTATCAAGCTGATCAATAAAAAGTGAGTTGTAATCTTTTATTTCGCCCTTTTCATTTAGAATTTCCGAAAATTCAAGATTTCTGCTTTTTTCATTTTCAGCTTTTTTAGCTGATAAATTATTATCAACATTTTTAGTTGGATCTTTTAACACATCGTTAGCCTTAGCTATATTCAGAGATGATATTTCTTCTTTTAATTTTGTAATATCCGAAGTCTTGCTCACAAGCTCTGTTTTGTCAGATTCTGACGTATTATTAATTTCATCTACAAGCAAGGATGCCACTCCTATTTGAGTTTGCAAAGAATTTGCTTCTTGTTCTAATTTATCAGATAAAATCAATTTTTCATCGTATAGCTTTTTGGTAGCATTAAAGTTATTTTCTATTTCAAGAATTTCTTTATTCAAAGATGCTTTCAAATCAGCGTCTTTAGTTTTGATTAATTCAATCTTTTTCTCGTTAAGTTGATTTTTTAAAGTAGTGGTTTTAGTCTCCAAGTCTTTGGATTCCAATTTTTGAGCATCTGCTGCTTTTCGCTTTTCGGCAGTTTTTTCCTTTAATGAGTTAATCGCAAATTCATTTCCAGACTGATTATGAGAAGATTTAATTAAAATTTCTTTTTGCGCACTTAACTTGTCTAATGCATCAGTTGACGAATTGGACTTAACTGCATTTTCCAGATCATTGGCATATTTAAAGGCCAAATCAGACTCATTCTTTTTTAAGTCATAACTTTTTTCTAGGTTCTCAGCAATATTTAATGCTACAACTGCCTCTTTGGAGTATTTATCGGCTTCGGATTGTATTTGCAGTGCCTGATTATTTTTTTGAGTTTTCTCTGCAGGATTAGGAATATTTTTTGCCTCTTCCAACAATGAGTTTGAAAGTTTAATTTTTTCCTTTGCGAGTTCTTTTTTGTTATTTGCAAAAGCATAGGCAAAGTCAGCTTCAGCTTTTAATGCAGCCGCTTCCTTTTTTGTTTCAATGGCATCCTTATTGGCTATGTCTATAATTTGTTGGTTGGAAATATTGGATGCATTATTTTGGGCAGCAGATTCATTTTCGTCTGCATTTTCATCCGCAACTGGCATATCCATATCATCAAAGCCTTTTACAGCTTTTTTCTGCATTACCAAAGCATTTTTATCATCTTCTTTTTTGTAGTATTTATCAAATAAGTTTCTGATAATCAATTTAGTTTCTATTTCATTATCAACTATTTCAATTTCTTGCTTAAGTGTCACTAATTCGGTTTGACTGGGAATTTCTATTGCCTCTGTTTCTGTTTTGTGATCTTCTGTTTCAACTGTGAATTTGTATGATTTTCCTTCTGGAATGGCAATGATATATTTACCTGTTTCGGGGTGTGGTCTATATAAACCCGTGAGAGAATTATCGAGTGCATTTTTTACTTTTACAATAAGCTTCGTATTACTATAATTGGTTGGAAATTTAATGAAGCCCTCTATTACAGCAATTTTGAGCGAATTATCTGTTTTTATCTTATATACTGTAGTTTGACCTTTAACATTGGTTGCCCCTGTTGAATAAATAGCCATTTTTTCATCCGGATCGCATACAAAAAGCACGTCATCATCGGCAGAATTTACCTTAAAATCCAATCTAAGAGGCATACCAAACTGACCTGTTTCTTCATCCAAATAGGATTTAAATATATCGTATCCTCCAATACTTCTATGCCCTTTGGAACTAAAATACAAGATTTTAGTTTGTGGATTAAAAAAAGGATAATCATCATCCAGTAAGCTATTAACTGCGGTATCTAATTTATATGGAGTAGCCCAACTGCCGTTTGGTAATCGCTTAACCTTATATAAATCTCTTCCCGACTTTTCGTTTTCACCATAACTGGAATAATAAACCTCCTGTGCCCCTATGGGAAGAAATATAACCGACTTATCATTGTTTTTTTTATCAGTAGGACTTAAAAATTCTTCGGGCTTTACGATAATTTTTCCTCCAAAATCCTTTAAATCATAGCTCCTAAAAAAATCGAGTTCATTGATCTCTTTTTTGTTTAAAACAACAATATCTTTAATGTCAGGATCAATTTCCTTTCCATTGAGACACATCTCAATTTCTAAATCGGGTTTATATTTTTGAATTTGTTTACTTGTCGCCTTCTCCTTAAAAAGTTGGTAATTCTTAATGGCATCGTCAAATCTGAAATTTAAATGATACGACTTACCCAAATAATAAAAAGCTAATGGCTCGGCCTCTTTCTGCTGACATACCCATTCTAAATATTTAATAGCTCTTTTTTTATCCGATTCAGCATAAATTAGTGAGACACCAAACTTAAAATTATACTCTACACTTTTAGGGTATAGACTCAAAAGCTGGGAATAAAGCGGTAGTGAAGCAAAAAAATTCTCTTCATCAAAATATTGCTGAGCTTTGGTTTTTAGATCCTTTTCGGAAGTAAAGTTTTCCTGCGCAAAAGAAATATTCAGTATAAAAAAAAGAATAAATGGTATGAATATGTACTTAAAGTATCTTTTCATTTATTTAAATCAAAAAACAAGCTGACCGATAAAAGTTTTCAACAACTTGTTAACTAACAAAGTTATAAAGATTTTTAACAAAAGCATCAGAATTTACTTTCTAA
>CANHPJ010000064.1 GCA_947462515.1 Bacteroidota bacterium
TGATTTATTGATTTTTGCCTCCACTTCCTTTTTACTGGTCACTTTAATTTTAGCCTTTACATTTAGAACCATTTCAGGTGTATTAATACCATTGGTGATTATTATTTTGTCTGTTGTCTGGATTTTTGGATTCATGGGCTTGACAGGCAAGTCCATCGATTTAATGATAACGCTTGTACCAACCATCATGTTTGTGGTAGGAATGTCGGATGTAATACATATTTTTTCAAAATACATTGAAGAAATCAGGAATGGAAAAGAAAAAATTGAGGCTTTAAAAATTACCATGAAGGAAATAGGATTAGCTACATTTCTTACATCCCTGACAACGGCAATAGGTTTTTTAACACTGACCTCAGCAGATATTATACCAGTTCAGGAATTTGGGATATACATGGCCATAGGGGTAGTTTTTGCCTATGTATTGGCTTTTACGTTTTTTCCGGCAATTTTATTGCTCTTGCCAATACCAAAAATTTCCAAAGACATAAATCTAAAGGTACGCTGGGATGCTTTTCTGGCTTTTCTTTTTTCTTTTATTCTTAAAAATACCAAAAACATAGGGTTAGTAAGTCTTTTGCTTTTGCTTGTTTCCGTTTACTTTGCGGGCAGTGTTAAAATCAATAATTTTTTACTCGAAGATTTGAGTGAGAGTCATCCTGTTAAGCAAGATTTTAAATTTTTTGAAACGAATTTTTCCGGAGTAAGACCCTTTGAAATGCTGATAGAAGTGAAGGATAAAAGTGCTTCTGTATTGGATTATGAAGTAATGAAAGATCTTGAAAAGCTGGATTTATACTTAAAGAGTGATTATCAGGCCGGATTTTTAATTTCACCATTAACACTCGTTAAATCATTCAATAAGGCATATCATGGGGGCAACCAAGAAAGTTATAGGCTGCCGGATTCGCAGCAGGAATATGACTTTATAATTACAAAGATTAAAGCACAAAAGAAACAAAAGTTTTTTAAGACCATTATTGCTTCAGATGAAAGAAGTGCACGTTTTTCCGGAAAAATATCTGATATAGGAAGTTATCGTTTAAACTCCATGAATGACAGCCTAATGCAGTTTATAACAAGTCGGCTTGATTCAAAAAAACTGGATTTTAAAATAACCGGTAGTGCTCATCTTATAGATTTGAATAATAAGTATTTGGCCTATAATATGTTGCAAGGCTTATTGATTTCCTTTATAATAATTGCCTTGATTGTAGGGTTACAGTATAAATCCTTAAAAATGATTATTATAGCACTCATACCGAATATTTTGCCATTGATTATTATCATAGGTATTATGGGGATTAGCGGTATTGATTTGAAAATTTCCACATCTATTACCTTTACCATAGCTTTTGGAATAGCGGTAGACGATACCATTCATTTTATAAGCAAGTTAAAATTAGAATTGGCTAAAGGTAAATCAGTGTTATATGCTGTTAAACGAACTTTTATGTCCACTGGAAAGGCCATAATACTTACATCGGTAATATTATGTGGAGGATTTATCACTTTAATAGGCTCTGATTTTACAAGTACCTTTTATGTAGGCCTATTAATCAGCTTAACTTTATTTATTGCTTTATTGGCAGATTTGTTTTTATTACCGGTTTTGATAATTTGGTTTTATAAAAGGTAAAATTAACAATTACTTTTTTTAATATTGAAGTTAAATAGGGGTAAAGAAGTATTAAATGCACTATTATTAGTTTAAATTAATTTTTTGGTTTATGTCAAGCTCAATTAATAATTTAATAGATCAATATCCCAAAGAGGTTTTTTATTGCACTGTTGTATTTGCCCTTGTATTTTCACGAATTCCATATGTAGGCAAGGTGGTTAGGGTAATAAACACCATGATTCACGAAACAGGGCATGCCTTAATGACTTTGATGTTGAGTGGTGAGGTAGTTAAAATTGATCTTTTTTCAGACACTTCAGGCAGGGCTACTACGAAAAGCTCCAGTAAGCTTGCTGCTTTTTTTATTTCAATTGCGGGTTATCCATTCGCTTCCATAACTGCTTTCGGAACTTTTTATTTATTCACTAAGGAAAATTTCTTAATACCGGTCATTGTATTTTTAAGTATAGCATTGATAAATTTAATATTTTGGGTTAGAAACCTGTATGGAATAATCTGGCTATTTGTATTTTTAGGCAGCTGTTTTGGCTTGATTTATTTGGGAGAAAAGAATTTAATTTATGTTTTTTCTGTATTTATAAGCAGTGTATTATTAGTTGATTCTATTGTTTCGGCTTCTGTTGTGTGTTATTTGAGTATTACAAATCCAAAAGCATCAGGTGACGCATCAAATTTAAAGGATCACAGTTATGTTCCTGCATTTATTTGGGGGATCTTATTTTTTGCTCAGGCTATATTTTTTGGCTATTTAACAGTTTGCCTGTATTTATAGAGTATTAGATTAATTGTTTTTTATTGCAATCGCAATTTATAAAGGCATTTTTAATTTATATCGCACGGAATAAGTATTTTCAATTTAAGGTCTGTTTTATGCATTACAAAATTTAAAAATCTATAAAAGAATGTCTTATTTTTCAATCAAACAGCAAAACAATATAGTACTTTCAATCATCATTTTACTGGGTGTTTTTCTTTGTTATGCATTGAGAGGCTATACAGGTTCTGTTTTAGGAGCGGTGGTTTTGTATACTATTTTTCGTTCTTCTTTTGTTTATTTGGTTGAGAAAATGAAGTTGAAAAAGATTTTCGCAACCATAATAATCATGTTTTTTTCTTTTTTAATCATTGTATTTCCTTTCTTTTTTTTAAGTATGATGATTATTGAAAAAATCATAGAATTTAAAAATAATCACGAGTCAATTTCAACGCTATTGGGTCGAATGGATGATTTATTGTCAAATAAATTAAACCTCAATAATGCTGTTGAAAATTCAATACAAAACATAGAGAGCTGGATTATAAACATTTTTCCATCTGCTTTTTCGGGAGCCTTTGATGTATTCGTGTTGATCGTAATCACTTATTTCCTATTGTATTTTATGTTTATGAATTACCTCAAGTTTGAGGCTGCTTTGATGAAATATTTACCCTTTTCATTAACCAATTGTGAAAGATTAGCTTTGGAGTTAAAGAACATAACGTATTCAAATGTTTTGGGACAGGGCTTAATAGCATTAACCCAAGGATTTTTGTTAGGATTAGGGTTTTGGCTATTTAACATTCCGGATCCCTTGTTTTGGGGGGTGATTTGTCTTTTTTTATCTTTTTTACCAGTCATAGGATCTCCTATGGTGTTTATTCCGGCAGGTATTATATTGATTTCCAATGGCAACTCATTTGGGGGAATTGGGATACTGCTGTGGGGGGGTATTTTAGTTTCAAATATTGATAATGTAATGCGTTTGATAATTAATAAAAAAATGGCTGATACACATCCTGTTATCTCCATTATGGGTATACTTCTGGGCTTTCCAATATTTGGTATTTTAGGATTGGTTTTCGGCCCACTATTACTTTCAGGTTTCGTTTTGTTGATTAAAATGTACGAAACAGGTGAATACACTATCAAGCGATAAAATCGTAGAATATTTTCCCTTCAATCTGTTTTTTTTTGATGATTTGTATCATTTAATAGGCCTCCTTTTTCTTTTATTTTTAGGGCTTAATAGCTAAGCTTTTACCTCTTGAATGAGATTTCTTGTTTCAAGTTTCCCTGGATATATTTTTTGGCAAGAAATTTTCTGTATAAATCATATCAGTTAACAATATTAAAAAGAAATAATCATGGGAAACAATCAGAAAATACTATTGGCATTACTTGCCGGAGCTGCAGCAGGAGCAACTTTGGGTTTATTGTTTGCTCCAAATAAAGGTGAAGAAACTCGAAAAAAGATTCTTGATTCAGCAAAAAAGGTTAAAGATACGGTTAAGCAGACAGCTCAGGAGAGAATGAGTGCCATCAATGAGATCAAGGAAAAGGTTTACAGCAATGTAAAGGGATAATCATTCGAGAAATTTAGACAATTAAAATTTTTAGAAATCGTTTCGACAAAACCATTAAAAAGCCTGGTTTTGCCGAAGCGATTTTTATATTTTCTCATCAATAAATGCAATTAATTCAAAAAATGGAACAAAAAACACTTTTCTCTAACTTAATTGAACATCTTAAGGAATACTTATCCAATAAAATGCGGATATTATTATTAAAGTCTTCGCAGAAATCATTTTACATTTTATCTTCCATAATTAGCAATTCAATTCTAGCTTTATTTTTCACCTTGTTTTTAATTTTCACAAGCATTTCTTTGGCATTTTTTATTGGAGAGTATTTCGATCATTTATACCTAGGATTTTTGTCGGTGGCGGTATTATACATCCTGATATTTTTCATTTTATTCAACAATCGAAAAAAGTGGTTGGAAGAGAAAATTACCAATTTATTAATAAAGAAGTTTTTTATGGAGGAAGAAGATGAGCAATAGAGTAGAAAATAGTAAGCAACTGAAAGCCGAAATAAACAGGCTGCAGCTACTATCAATCGAACAGGAAAAAGTTATAGTTGAAGATTTTGAGGCTATACAGCAGCAGTTTTCTCCTTCAAATTTAATAAGCGCTTCGATAAACAGTCTTTTAGAAGGTAATGATAAAGATGAAGGTTTTTTATCTAAAGCATTGATTTTCATTATAAATCTAATATCTAGAAAAACTATTTTCAAAAATTCAACAGGTATAGTCGGAACGATGCTTTCCTCTGGTTTTGAATTAGTCATTTCAAAGATAATCAGCTCTAAATCTGACAAGATAAAGGAGTTTTTCATGAACTTTTTTTCTAAAAAAGAGAAGCCACAAGGTGAAGAGGTTGACGAAAAAAATGACTTTTCGGAATAAGTATGGAAATCAACTATTAGGGGAGTCTTTTTTTAAAAATAGTTTTTTTCCGGCAATTGATATTAAACGGCTTTCAAAACGTGGCATTCTTTTTTCAGTAATTGTAATAGTTATTAATCTTAAAAACATAAACTAAATGAAAAAAATAAGCATTTACTTTTTTATAGTAACCATTAATCTTGGATTACTTGGTGTATCGTGTAATTCAGAAAAAAAGCAAGATGAAGGCCAAACAGAAGAGAAAATTGAATCCGGCACAGAAACAGCCGGAGAGATGAAATCGGAAGAAGCCATGGAGCAGGAAAATAAAACTATTGTAAAATCATTTGAGGAGGAAAAACAGGAATTTACTCAAAAGATAAGCAGCAAGCTTGAAAAAATTAATCTTAAGATAGAAGAATTAAAGGAGCAAGCAAAAAAGGAAAAAGGCGAAGCTTTGAAGGAATTAAACAAAGAATTAGCCGAGTTGAAGCAGGAGAAAAATGAATTAGATCAGAAGCTTGAAAAACTTAAAAAACAAGGTAAAGACAATTGGGAGGCTTTTAAAAAAGAGCTGGATGAAGATTTGAAGGAAGAATAAATATTAATGTTTTATAAAATAAAAAAAATAAATAATGATTAACTCGACAATATCAGAAGTGTTTAAATTAGAGCCACTTCCATATCCTGCCAATGCGTTAGAGCCATTCATCGATCAAAAGACCATGGAGATTCATCATGATAAGCATCATGGAAGCTATATCACCAATTTAAATAATGCCATTGTTGAATCTAATATTGACATGGAAGGAAAAACCCTATTACATCTTTTTAAAAATATGGGGAAATACTCAAGTGCCATACGAAACAATGCAGGTGGACACTATAACCATGATTTTTTTTGGAAACAACTGACTCCTAAAAGCGCCAAAGAGCCGGCAGGTAATTTGGCTGCTGCCATCAGAAAAAAGTTCGGTTCCTTTGACGCATTTAAAATGCTTTTCGAAAAGGAAGGACTATTAAGATTTGGCTCAGGATGGACCTGGCTTGTTATTGATGATGGTAATTTAAAGATTGGTTCCACTCCAAACCAGGATAATCCACTGATGGATATCGCTGATTTTAAAGGATATCCTGTTTTGGGTATAGATGTTTGGGAACATGCCTATTATCTTAAATATCAAAATAGGCGTGCGGAATATTTATCGAACATTTGGAATGTCATAAATTGGTCGGTGGTAGAAAAAAGATTTGACAGGTATTAATCTAAACCTATTATGTTTTGTGGCGTTGGATTAAAATTTAGGCCCAATTGACAAGGTTTCTTATTCTCGGTACCATCTTTTTTTTGCTTAAAAAGGCTTCGGTTTTTATGATCGAAGTCTTTTTTATACGATAGATTTTTGTTTTAAAAACTTTTAATTTATCATCTAAATTTTTAAAATAAACCATTGAGTCAATTGTTTAAGTTTAATAATATGCATCTTTGCTTTATTCAAGATCTCATTCGCAACATTTGAAAATAAATTAAAAATCAAGTTTTTGGGCTCATTTTTTATAACTATTTTTATAGATGTTAAATAATTTATAAAGCGAAATTTTGATGAATTTCTTTTATTTCAACAAATCCAGATACCCCGATATTGCATTAAGCCAAAAATTAGAAAATGCAGCTCAAAGATTATTTATCAAATTACAAATTGTTGATTTAAAGGGGCTTAATATCTCCGATTATAATAAAAAATACTTAGCTCATCACACAGAAAATATTCAGTTTTCACTTCAGCTTTTTTGCAATATTTTATATCAGGCCTTTGAGCACAAATCAAATACCATAGAAGAAACCACGCTTGTTGATTATGGCGGAGGAACCGGTTTATTGGGTTTTTTGGCTGCAGAGCTGGGTGTAAAAAATATAGTGTATGTCGATTTTTACGATGTCTCGGTTAATGATGCTCGTATTATTGCGCAAACACTAAAGTATCAAAATGTTGATTTTGTATATGGCGAAGTTTCCAACCTTTTAGCTTATGCCGACAGCAATAATTTAAGTATAGATGTTCTAGTTTCGAGCGATGTTATAGAGCATATTTACAATTTGGAAGAGTTTTTCGAAAGACTATCCACTCTCAATAAAAAAAATAAATTGAGATTTATTTTGCAAACAGCATCTAATATAAAAAATCCTTTTAAAAGGAGAGAGCTAGAAAAGTACCAGCTAAACGAGGAGTTAAATGATAGAGCAAATGATTTTGGCCACAAACAAATGGATAGTCTTCAGTCTTATTACAAAATCAGAAGGAAAATCATTAAAAATACACTACCAGAGGTTTCCGAAAACGAATTACATGAATTGGCTTCACGCACCAGAGGCATGAGGGATGATGATATATCAAAAACCATTTTAAAATATAAGCAAACCAAGTTACTACCCGCTTTTCCAAAACATAAAACCAATACTTGCGATCCATATACCGGCAATTGGACAGAACGCCTTATGGAGTTTGAATGGCTAGAAAAAATCACTCTCAATAATGGATTCGAAACACTAATTTTAAAGGGTTATTATGGTCGAAATTTCCATGAAAACAAACTCAAAGTTTTAATTAAAAAATGTTTGAATTTTTTGGTTTTAATCTCAGGTGATTATGGTTTTAAATTGGCGCCCTATATTATTATTAAAACCAAATAAGTAAGCCTAAATTATAATCGATATGAATAATTTTAAAACAATATTTTGCACATTATTATTGCTTGTTTTATGTCATTTTTCTAATGCACAAAACAAATCCGAAAATCAACTTCAAATAGAAACAGTCCTTAAAAATCAGGTTTTAGCATGGAATGAGGGTGATATAGAAAAATATATGCAAGGTTACTGGAAATCTGATAGCCTTGTTTTTATTGGTAAAAAAGGCTTAACAAAAGGTTGGAAACCCACTTTAGAAAACTATATAATATCATACCCCGATAAAAAAGCAATGGGTCAACTTAGTTTCGAGCTTTTAAAAGAAGAAGCATTGGGCATTGACCATTTTCTTGTTATTGGCAA
>CANHPJ010000065.1 GCA_947462515.1 Bacteroidota bacterium
CGGGAACTGGAAAAACCACTTTTTTAAAAAATTTAGTAAAAACAACACATAAAAAATGTCTTATTGCTGCTCCTACAGGCATTGCGGCAATTAATGCCGGTGGGGTAACTATTCACTCGCTTTTTCAACTCCCTTTTGGTAATTTTTCACCAGTAGTTCAAACCAATGCTTCTCAAAATGTAAAGATTAATGACCCACAAAACCTCATCAAAAACTTGTATATGAGCGATTCGAAGCGGAATCTGCTTAGAGAGTTGGAGTTATTAATTATTGATGAAGTGAGTATGTTGCGCGCTGACCTGCTTGATGCCATTGATTTAGTTTTGAGATATGTTAGAAGAAAAAACTATGCACCATTTGGTGGAGTTCAGGTATTATTTATCGGAGATCTGTTACAATTGCCACCGGTGGTTAAAGAGGATGAATGGCAATTTTTAAAAGCATATTATAAAAGCATTTATTTTTTTGATGCTTTAGCATTACAAGAAAACAAACCCATTTACATTGAACTTGAAAAAATATATCGTCAAGGAGATGAAAGCTTTGTTGCACTGCTTAATAACCTAAGAAACAACCAGGTAAGTAATGACGATGTTAATTTACTCAATAGTTTTCATAAGCCTGACTTTAAGCCAGCTGCCACATCAAATTACATTACCTTAACCACACACAATTACAAGGCAATAGCATTAAACAAAACATTTTTAGACGAATTAAAAACTAAGCCATATCATTTTGAGGCTACTGTTAAAGGTGAATTTAGTGAATTTTCCTACCCGATAGAAAAAACTCTGGTACTAAAAAAGGGAGCGCAAGTTATGTTTGTTAAAAACGATCCCACCGGGGCGCAGCGTTTCTTCAATGGTAAAATAGGTATTGTATCGGCCATAGATGAAACAAAGATAGAGGTTGAATTTGAGGACAAATCTAAATCAGTATCGGTAGAAAAATATGAGTGGGAGAATGTTAAATTTGACCTAAACAGCTTAAGCAACGAGATTGAAGAAAAAGTGATTGGCACCTTTACCCAATATCCAATTAAATTAGCATGGGCCATTACGGTGCATAAAAGTCAGGGGCTTACATTTGATAAAGCCATAATAGATATTGGAGATGCTTTTGCACCCGGACAAGTATACGTTGCTTTGTCGAGGTTAAGGTCATTAAATGGATTGATACTTTCGACAAGTATTAATTACAATAGCATAAGCAATGACTATAAAGTTACTGAGTATTCCAAGACCAAAACCGCTCAAGAAAACTTGAGTGTAATGGTAAAAAAAGAGGCAATTTTATTTCTTAAAAACTATGTATTGCAGAGTTTTGGTTTTGGTTATTTAAGTCAGAAATTGGCAAGCCACGTTATGAGTTATGCCAAAGAGGTAAATCGTTCAGATAAGCAAAAACATAAAGATTGGGCAACAGGATTAAAAGAGGATTTAGATAAAGTGAAGAATTTTGCTGATAAATTTCAGCAGGAAATTTCTCATATAACAAGTTTTGAAGACAATAATGAGCAGCTGGAAAAAAGATTGAAGGCTGCTAAGGAATATTTTGCACCATTCTTTAAATCGCTTTCTGACAAGGTTTTTGATCATATTGAAGAAGTTAAAAAGGATAAAAAAATTAAATCTTATTTAAATGAATTGATTGAGATAGAGTCTTCATTTTATGAGCAATTAAAAAGAATAAACAAGGCACATGCTCTCACCATTTCCTATATCAACAATAAAGAATTTACAAGCGAAGACGTAAAAAAACTTTTAATCAGCGAAAATAGAGACCAGCAAATAAAAAAGGCTTTACAAATGCCATTGGGATTGGGAAAAGCAACGGGAAAGTTAAAAACAACAAAAAGCTTAGAATCAAAAAAGCCTGATAAGGAGGTTAAACCTGATACCAAGACAGAGACATTCAAACTATATAAACAAGGAAAAAAAATAGAAGAGATAGCCTTTATACGCAGCATGACTGCCGGAACAATAGAAGGTCACCTTGCCTATTTTGTAACTAAAGGAGAATTAAAAGCCACTGAGTTTGTAGCGGAAGAAAAAATCAAACAAATTATAGCTATATCCAAATCATTGAACACCTTTCAGTCGGGAGCCATAAAGCAGGCTTTAAGCGATGACTTTAGCTACGGTGAAATAAAAATGGCTCTGGCAGCTTATCTTGGGGCCGAGAATTAGTTTTGACCTGATTTTAATCAAAAAAGTAGCAATTGACTATTTATAAAACCACAGAAATTATTTGTTGGTTTTTGAAAAAAAGAAAAAGTAATTAGTCCATAAATCAAGTTGGATATAAAGTTTTCAGTAATTCATGTATTATATTGACAATGAACGGATAAGAAGCAAGCAATCATTGACCTTTCAGCAGAGAATATATTCATATTGGGATTGTGAGCTGATCAAATTGACAGGTATAAAAAATATTTTTTTATGAACATATATTAATAAACACATTTTTTAATAAGATTACATTAAAAAGATTTCTCAAAAAACAATAAATTTAAACCAAAATAAACACTTTGAAAGAAATAAATATCTCCGGCTTAAAAGACAAAGCCAAGCATGCAGCCCCTGCCAACAAAAAGTTAATAGAAAAATTAAAAAGAACTAAGCCTAAAGATTTAGACCAGGTTACGGAGCAGCTTCACGATGAGGCTTTCGAAAATATTGATTGCATGAAATGTGCCAACTGTTGCAAAACAACAAGTCCTATTTTTACTCCAAAAGACATAGACCGTTTGGCTAAAAAGTTTAAAATAAAGGCTTCTCAATTTATAGATAAGTATCTACATATTGATGAGGATAAAGACTATGTGCTTAATTCCGCTCCTTGTCCTTTTCTTGATTCAGATAATTCTTGTTCCGTATACGATGATAGGCCAAACGCATGCAATGAATATCCGCATACAAGTAGAAAAAGGTTCTATCAGGTTTTGGATCTTACTTTACAAAATACATATATCTGTCCTGCTGTTTTTAATGTGGTGGAAGCTCTGCACAAAAAGTATCCATCAAAAATAGAATCTTAGTAGTTGTATTTTCCTTTTATTAACTTTGCGAGCTAATTTTTTAGATTTAAAATCTCATGAAACATAAACTTATTCCAGTAATCTTATTTACATTTTCATGTACTGCCATTTCTGCACAAAACAACAGAAGAGATAAGGCAGAATATATACCATATCAAAACGGATTTTTTGAGCAGATACAAAAAGAAAATGGAACCACTTATCCTGCCTCGGCTCCTAAAAAGGTTTTTAAAATGGACTTTTCTTCCATGGATTTACCTAAGTCGGCCAATGAGTTTAAAACCGCCTGGAGCGATAAGCCAGAATCGCAAGGCTTAACAAATACCTGCTGGTCATTTTCTACCACTTCATTTTATGAGTCGGAAATTTTCAGGCTTAGCGGCCAAAAAATAAACCTTTCGCAAATGTATATCGTTTATTGGGAGTTTGTGGAAAAGGCTCGTGAATTTGTTCGTACACGCGGTACTTCAGAATTTGGAGAGGGTTCTGAAACAAATGCTCCAAAGCGAATGATGAAAATGTATGGTATTGTGCCTTACGAATCTTACCCGGGAAATACAAAAGACAAAGTGTTTTACGATCATGTAAAGATGTTTGCCGAAATGCAGGCATACATGCAAAACGTTAAAACTAACAATGCATGGAATGAGGAAGCGGTTATTGCTACCATAAAATCCATGATGCATCATTATATTGGCGAGGTTCCTAAAAGTGTAACGCTAAATGGTAAAACCATGAGCCCTCAAGAATATTTGAAAAATGTAACTAAATTAAATCCAGATGATTATATTGATTTTATGTCTTTGATGGAGCAGCCATATTGGAAGCAAACCCTTTATAATGCTCCTGATAACTGGTGGAGAAGTACCGACTATTATAATGTGCCATTAGATGATTTTATGGGTGTTATAAAAGGGGCAGTAAAGGCAGGTTATTCCATTGCAATAGGTGGCGATGTGTCTGAAAGCGGAATGGATTCATACAAGGAGGTAGCTGTGGTTCCCACCTATGATATACCCTCTGAATACATTGATCAATATGCCCGTCAGATGCGTTTTAGCAATAAATCAACTACGGATGATCATGCCATACATTTGGTGGGTTATTTGGAAAAGCCAAACGGCATGTGGTTTTTAATTAAAGACAGTGGAAGTGGTGCTTTTAATGGTGAAAATAAAGGGTATTATTTTTTCCACGAAGATTATGTGAAATTAAAAATGATGACCATAACGCTTCATAAAGATGCTGCTAAGGAAATCCTTACCAAATTCAACAAGCAATAATGTTTTTCATTTAACTCTATTTTATGACTCTGAATAATATCGCCAATCTTAAATTTACTAATAAAAATAATTTCTTTTTAATTGCCGGTCCTTGTGTAGTGGAGTCGGAAGAAAATGTAATGGAGATTGCCAAAAGGGTTATTGATATTACCAACAGACTGGAGATCCCCTATATTTTCAAGGCATCTTTTAAGAAGGCAAATCGTTCTAGATTAGATTCTTATACCGGTATTGGCGACGAAAAGGGATTGGAAATTATTGCCAAAGTGAAACAACAGTTTAATGTTCCGGTATTAACAGATGTGCACGATGAACAGGATTGCGAACTGGCTGCCAGCTATGGTATTGATGTATTGCAGATACCTGCTTTTTTATGTCGTCAAACCGATTTATTGGTGGCAGCTGCAAACACAGGTAAGGTGGTTAACATTAAAAAAGGACAGTTTTTATCGCCGGGAGCCATGAAATTTGCCGTTGATAAAGTTCGTCAGTCCGGTAACCAAAATATTATGCTTACCGAAAGAGGCTCTACCTTTGGTTATTATGATTTGATAGTAGATTATAGAGGCATACCCGAAATGCAGCAAAACGGTGTTCCTGTTATTCTGGATGTTACACATAGCTTGCAGCAGCCAAACACCGAATCGGGTGTAACGGGTGGCAAACCACAGTTAATTGAAACCATTGCCAAGGCTGGTATTGCAACCGGGGTGGATGGTATTTTTATTGAAACCCACCCAAATCCTGCTCTAGCCAAATCAGATGGTGCCAATATGCTAAAATTAGATTTATTGGAGGAATTACTGACCAAGCTGGTGAAAATTAGAAAAGCGATTTTATAAAAATAAAGGCGTTTTCTAAACGTTTTTTTGATTGTTAAACTGCCGGATTAATCTATAATTTCAGGATTAATCCGGCAGTTTTTTTATAATCATAATATTATTGTTTTAAGTATCGGGACACCCTAAAAAAATTATTGATTATTTGATACAGTTAAGACTGCTAGCTTTCTGTTTTTAGGAGTTTTGATTTTGTATGTTTTCATATAGGCAAGGGTATGATATTTGATATGTATTGTTAATTATTTAAGAAGCATTATTAAGCGATTAAATGTCACGACATTACTGCCAAATCGGAAAAATTATTACAAAAGTAAGCCTACAACGGTCAATTGCAGCTATATTATTAAATAACGATTCTTATTTTTTATCTACTTTAGTTTGTCAAATTATTGGAAAATGAAAAAAGAAATTATAGTTCGCTTAAACAAGAGTTTTGAAGATGCTGCCAATGAAAAAGAAGGTGTTGAGTTTTGGTTTGCAAGAGATTTGCAAGTATTGTTGGGTTATTCTCAATGGCGTAATTTTCTTCAAGTAATTGCTAAATCAAAAATTGCCTGTAATAACGCAGGTCAAAATACTGATGACCATTTTGCTGAGGTCAGCAAAATGGTTAACATTGGTTCTGGAGCTGAAAGGCCTCTTGAAGATATTATGCTTACTCGATACGCCTGTTATCTTATAGCACAAAATGGAGACCCGAGAAAAGATGAAATTGCTTTTGCAATGAATTATTTTGCGGTTCAAACTCGCAAACAGGAATTACTAGAAGAACGATTAAAAGAATGGGAAAGATTACAGGCAAGAGAAAAATTATCAATTTCAGAAAAAGAATTGTCAGGTTTAATTTTCCAAAAAGGCATTGACGAAAGCGGGTTTGCAAGAGTAAGAAGTAAAGGAGACCAAGCGTTATTTGGTGGTAAGACTACTAAAGACATGAAATTGAAAATGAAAATTCCTGATAACAGAGCTTTGGCTGACTTTTTACCGATAATTACTATTAAAGCAAAGGACTTTGCTATTGAAATTACAAACTTTAATATTCGTAAAGACGACCTTAATACAGAACAATCCATAACAAAAGAACATATAAAAAACAACAAAGATGTAAGAGGCGTTTTGTTAAAAAGTGGTATCACCCCAGAAACATTGCCTGCCGAAGAAGACATCAAAAAAGTAGAAAGAAAAGTAAAATCTGCCAACAAGAAATTATCTAAAGAAACAAAAAAGCTGAAGAAATAAAAATGAGCAAAGAACAAAGCTGTAAGAACTATTGCAAATTAATACAGGCCACACGCAAACCAAAAATTGCTTTAGCTCTTTCACTTTTCGATATCTAAGAATTTTTAAATTTTTCTACTTCCCTTCTAAAAAATTTAAATATCCGACGCGCATCACAACTACCGAAAATCAATACACCGATAATTTTCCACGAAACACACCCCTGAAAATTTATTAACTGCATTAATTGGAGTGGATTTAATCGGTTATTTTTGAGACAAAATGGATTCAGTTTTTAAAGGGGACTTGGGTTTTTAGACGGATTGACGTTAAACCCTGGCTCCACACAAATTTTGAATTTTATAAAAAATGCCTTATATTTAGTATATGAAGACATTGACAGTAAACATACCAGATAATTTAGACTTGGATAATCGTGAACTTGTTATGCTTCTGGCATCTAAGTTATACGAACAGGGTAAACTCTCTCTAGGCCAAGCTGCTGAACTTGCTGGTTTGACCAAAAGAACCTTTGCTGAATTACTTAAAAACTATAATGTTTCTATTTTTAACTCTCCATCTTCGGATTTATCAAGTGATGTCTTAAATGCATAAAACAATTATTTCTGACACAAGTTGCTTTATAATTTTATCTAAAATAGGAGAGCTTGAACTCTTACGCAAGCTATATGGTCAAATTATAACAACGTTGGATATCGCTGAAGAATATGGCGATACGCTTCCAAATTGGGTTATAATTGAAAAAGTGAGTGATAAATACAAACAACAAATATTAGAAATGCAAATTGACAAAGGAGAATCGAGTGCAATCGATTTAGCTTTGGAAATTCAAAATTGCACTTTAATTCTTGATGATTTTAAAGCAAGAAAAATCGCTCAAAATCTTGGACTAAATTATACCGGTACTTTAGGAATTATTATCAAAGCAAAGCTAAACCAGAAAATATCTTCAATAAAACCTTTTCTAGAAAAAATTAAGGAAACCAACTTCCATATTACTGCAGAAATAGAAATTCAAGCTTTAAAAGAGGCTGGAGAATACTAGCCGATCCTCTAAGCACCCAGACGCTGTTCCTTTTTTAGCAATAAATCAAAATTTGTTTTTTGACTATAATTATAATATTTGCAACTTTCAATATTCGTAGCATATTCAATTTGACAGATAAAAATCTATTGAAAGAGTAACTCAAAGTACTTGACTTTTGATTTTAATGACCGAATTAATTTCGATTTGCGGATACTTTTTCACGAAATTTACCTCTGATAATTTTATTAACTGCATTAATTTGAGTGGCTTAAAATCAATTATATTTGAGCCAAAAAGATTCGTTTTTTAAACGTATTTGAGTTTTTATACGAACTGCCTCCAGCTTTCATAGTTAAGAGACTCTATTCAGAAAAAATTATATTAAAATGTACAATTTTTCATACTTTAAAGAG
>CANHPJ010000066.1 GCA_947462515.1 Bacteroidota bacterium
AAGGGTAGTGAATCGGCTTAATGATAATTTTGACTATTTTTATGTTAAAAAAGTCGATGCGTCCAGAATTTATGGCCTTGAATTGGAGCACTTGCTTTCTCCAAATCATATAAGTTATTTCGTAAATGCAGATACCCTCATTGAAGAGCACATAATCGGCATACCTGCAGATCAATTTCTAAAAAGTAATTTAACTAATCAAAACTTTGAAGAAACTCGATTGGCAAAAGAGTTTGTTAAATTTAATGAAAGATGTTTTGTCAGACTATTAGGCGATATGCATTCCAGTAATTTTGTTATTGATGTTACACCTGATTTTGAAACAACTCATTATCGAATGCGGTCTATAGATTTTGATCAGCAATCTTTCGAAAAACGTAAAACAGTATATATGCCTCAATTTTTCAAACAGAACCTCCCTTTTGTTCAGTTGGTGCAGAAACATCTTACACTAGAGTCTATTCAGCAGTATCAGCGTGAGGAGCGCTCCATGATTTTTAACAGAATCAGAAATACACGATATCAAATAAAGGATTTGATAGATGTTATGTTGAAAGATGATATTTCATTTCCGGAAAATGTTGAGCATTTGAAGCTTGAGTTGGCGGATCATTACAAAAATGATTCTTTTCTGAAATGTCAAACCATGGGAGAGGTATTGAAAACCAGTTTGAGGATATTGATAAAAATGAAATAGTCTAGCTGCGGCAGATTTTTTGCTAATTTCTTATAAAATTATTAATGCTTAATTATACTATTTATCGATTTCATGAAGATAGTTCCTGGGTTACTTTTATTCATGGCGCTGGAGGAAGTTCGAATATTTGGTTTAAGCAGATTAGAGACTTCTCGAAATTTTACAATATACTTCTAATTGACCTCAGGGGGCATGGTAAATCGGCTAATCAACCAAATGCTGTTATCCCAAAAAAATATTCTTTTGAATACGTAATTAATGATGTTATTGAAGTGCTGAATTTTGAAAAAATAGATAAATCTCATTTTGTTGGTATTTCTTTAGGTACGATTCTAATAAGAAAGATCGCTCAGGTATCTCCTGAAAAAATAGAAACAATGATAATGGGGGGAGCAATAATAAAACTTAATGTTTTTTCGCAGGTATTAATGCATTTCGGCAATTTTTTTAAATCAATATTGCCATATTTATGGATTTATAAAATTTTTGCATTTATTATAATGCCTTATAAAAATCATAGGGAGTCCAGGTCACTTTTTATACGTGAAGCAAAAAAACTTTGTCAAAAAGAATTTGTAAGATGGTATAAATTAACTGCGGAAGTTATTCCTCTTTTGTCTTTTTTTCGGAAAAATGAAGTTGAAATACCAATATTATATTTAATGGGGAATCAAGATAGAATGTTTCTTCCTTCTGTTATAAAGTCAGTTAAGAATAACACTTATTCAGAGCTAATTATAGTTCCTGATTGCGGTCATGTTGTCAATGTTGAAAAACCAGATTTTTTTAACAAGGCAGCAATTGATTTTATTAAAAAAAATACGCTGTAATCTTAAATCTCTTTTTTTGATTAATTCACAGTGTTTTTTTCTTTTCCTATTTCCAGTGATTCCTGGATTTTTAGACTTTGAATATTATTTCTTAAACTTATTTGTTATAAAATTAGTATTCAGCATTCATCGTGAATACCTGAATCGCATGTTGTAAATTGGAACCACGAAATAAAGGCAAAAAAAAACTCCGGTTTTACCGGAGTTTAAATTATGATTTAACAAACTGTTTTTTCTCTTTAATTCTTGCTTTTTTACCAGTAAGATCTCTTAAGTAGAATATTCTAGCTCTTCTAACAACACCTTTTTTGTTCACTTCAATTTTTTCTATGAATGGTGAATGTACAGGAACAATTCTTTCTACACCGATAGAATTAGAAATTTTACGTATAGTGAAAGTTTCAGTTACGCCTGATCCTTTTCTCTGAATAACAACACCTTGAAATTGCTGAATTCTTTCTTTATCACCTTCTTTTATCTTGTAATGAACTGTTACAGTATCACCAGCTTTGAAAGGAGCGTGATCTTTTTTTTCTACTAATGTTTGCTCTAGGGCTTTAATAAATTCCATGACTATATGTTGTTTTGGATATGGATAAGTCTTTGTTTTAGGGTTGCAATATTACGGAATAATTTTGATAAATCATTCCTTTTTTAAAATATTTTTCTAAAATAAATATCAATAATTCCGATTTGTATTAAGTGAACTAATTTAAGCTTTAAAAACGAATAATAATAATTCATTATCAAAATTTTATCACCCACTTTTTAATCATTAAGTAAGTCCGGTCTTCTTTTTTTTGTGTTCATAATTGCTTGTTCGTGTTTCCATTGGTCTATTTTAACAGGATTTCCTGAAAGTAGAATTTCCGGTACTTTTAAACCTTTAAATTCAGAAGGTCTTGTGTAAATAGGAGGCGCTAGAAGGCCATCCTGAAATGAATCAGACAAAGCTGATGTTTCATCATTCAAAACACCTGGTATAAGTCTAATTATGCTATCGCATAACACTGCTGCACCTAGTTCACCTCCAGATAGCACATAATCACCAATTGATATTTCTTTGGTAATATATAAATCTCTTACTCGCTGATCAACTCCTTTGTAATGTCCACATAAGATCAGTAAATTCTCCTTCACAGATAGCGTATTTGATATTTTTTGATTTAGTTTTTCTCCCTCAGGTGTCATGTAGATTATTTCATCATAATCCCTTTCACTTTTCAATTTATCTATACATTTTGCTATAGGTTCTATCATCATAACCATTCCTGCTTCTCCTCCGTAAGGTGAATCATCAACGGTTTTATGTTTATTACTGGCATAATCCCTTAGATTATGCATGTGGACTTCCACAATTCCTTTTTTTTGTGCTCTTTGCATAATTGAGAAAGAAAACGGACTCTCAATAAGTTGCGGTAATAATGTTAATATGTCTATTCTCATTTTTTTTGATGGTGAAATTGATATTTCTGTGTGCAAAAAATGATAATTATTTTTTTGTCATTTTTTTCTAATTAAATAGAGCCCGGCAAAGGTAAGTAATCCATTAATAATAAGTAGTTCATAACCAAATTTATAGCCATAAAACCAATTTGAGGCATTTTCATGCAAGACAAAACAAATTACAGGGGGCAAAGCACAAACGATGGGTACAAATTTGTCGTTTATTTTTGTTTTAGTGAACAAACCAAAGGTAAATAATCCCAAAAGCGGACCATAGGTATAGGCAGCAACTGTAAAAATCGAATCAATTACCGAGTCTTGATTTATGTTTTTACATATTAAAATTGTAATTAGTAGTACAATTGCAAAGCCAATATGCACCAATTGTCTTCGTGTTGTTTTTTGTTTTTCGGTTAATTTTTCTTGTTTGTCAAGGTTTAAAAAATCGATACAAAAAGATGTAGTAAGCGTCGTAAGAACAGAGTCTGCGCTTGAAAAAGTAGCCGCTGTCAATCCCACAATAAAAACTACGGCAGCAAAAGCCCCCAGATGTCCAAGTGCTATCATCGGAAAAATTTTATCTGTCATAATTTTACCATTTATACTATTTATTGGT
Source organism: Bacteroidota bacterium (assembly GCA_947462515.1). Taxonomy (GTDB): domain Bacteria; phylum Bacteroidota; class Bacteroidia; order JACCXN01; family JACCXN01; genus CANHPJ01. The sequence goes on from CANHPJ010000066.1 coordinate 3,590, forward strand.
AGGGAAATTCCTTTAGCCTCTGCATATATGTATAATAAAGCACCCAGGGAAACAAAGAAAATATTTACCACCACAAGCACCACACTAAACCAGTAAATGTTTTTTTGGGCATCAAATAAGCTCTTGCAGCTTAAGTTTTTTTGCATCATGTTCTGATCTAATCCGGTCATTACAATTGCAACAAATGCTCCGCTTAAAAATTGTTTCGGGAAAAAAGATTTTTCTCTCCATTCAAAAAAGAAAACTTGCGAATAATTACTGTTCTTAATTGAATTGAATATATCCGTAAAACCCATGTTGAGATCACTGGTAATTGCCATTATAGAGAGGATCACTCCTAAAAGTAACAATGCGGATTGAAAGGTATCAGTCCAAATCAATGTTTTTATTCCGCCCTTATAGGTATATAATAGCATGAGGATAATTATAAATGAAACAGTAATCGAAAATGGCACACCCAATGAATCGAAAACAAATAATTGGATTACTCCTGCTGTAAGGTATAATCTTAAAGATGCTCCTATTATTCTTGAAATAAGAAAGAAAAAAGAACCGGTTTTTTGAGAATAAAGCCCGAATCTTTCATCTAAATAACTGTAAATGGATGTTAGATTGAGTTTGTAATAAATCGGTAAAAGTACTTTTGCGATAACAAAGTAGCCCAAAAGATAACCTAATACAAGTTGCATATATGAAAATTGCGATGATCCCACTGTGCCGGGCAGCGAAATGAATGTAACCCCCGATAATGAATCACCAATCATACCAAAAGCAACAAGGTACCAAGGAGAAGATTTATTCCCAAGAAAATAAGAATCGTTGTTGGCATTTTTTGATGTAAAATATGAAATGCCTATCAATACCAAAAAATAGGCAGATATAAAGATGATAATAGTTGATGGTGTAAGCACGGAATTATAATTTTTTGACAAATATTAAATATTAAATTTAATATTAAAACAATTAAAAGCTAATTACTATTTTTGAATTATGAATTTTTCCTCCAAATTAATTGAAGAGGCTGTTGAGCAGTTTACATCGTTGCCTGGAATTGGCAAAAGAACAGCCTTGAGACTTGTCCTACATTTGTTAAAGCAAGATTTAAGTAACGTTCAAAACTTCAGTAATACGTTTGTTAGGCTTAAAAATGAAATAAAATATTGTGAGAGCTGTCACAATATTTCTGAATATAAAATGTGTGAAATTTGCACTAATTCAAAAAGAGATTCTGCCACCATATGCGTAGTTGAAGATATCAGGGATTTGATGGCCATCGAAAATACTGGGCAATATTCCGGTATATATCATGTTTTGGGAGGAATAATTTCGCCTATGGATGGGATTGGCCCCGCTGATCTGAATATAGAATCACTAGTAGATAAAATTTCTAAAGGTGAAGCAAAGGAAATCGTACTTGCTCTAAGCACCACCATGGAGGGTGATACAACAAATTTTTATATTTATAAGAGATTGAAAGGGTTTCAAGTTAATGTATCGCAGATAGCCAGGGGAATTGCTTTTGGTGATGAATTGGAGTATGCCGATGAACTGACTCTTGGAAGATCTATTGCCAATAGAATACCCTATGAAAACAGCTTAAATTTTAAGTAAACAGATTCGTTTTAAGTACATTTTTAAGTTTACAAATAACAAAAGTTACAATCTTTAATAAATGTAATGAAACTTTCCATTATAATAGTTAATTATAACGTTCAGTATTTTTTGGAACAGTGCATTCATTCTGTCAAAAAAGCAATTAATAATATAAATGCTGAGATTATCATTGTGGACAATAATTCCGTTGATGGTTCTGTCTCCATGGTTAAAAATAAATTCCCTGAAATAAATCTTGTTGAAAATAAAACCAATAAAGGATTTTCTTTTGCTAACAATCAAGCAATAAAAATTTCGACTGGTGAATACGTGCTGTTGTTGAATCCTGATACTTTGGTAGAAGAAGATACTTTTTCTAAAGTTATCGATTTTATGGATACTAATTCTCTCGCTGGTGGCTTGGGAGTTTATATGATTGATGGCAGTGGAAATTTTCTCCCGGAATCTAAACGAGGATTGCCAACACCAATGGTTGCTTTTTACAAAATATTTGGTCTCTCGGCTTTGTTTCCCAAATCAGAAAAATTTGGACAATATCATCTAGGTTTCCTTGATAAAAATAAAATTCACGAGGTTGATGTGCTTTCAGGAGCATTTATGTTAATTAGAAAAAAAACCTTGAATGAAATAGGTCTGCTGGATGAGGATTTTTTTATGTACGGCGAGGATATAGATTTATCATATAGAATAACAAAAGGTGGTTATAAAAATTATTACTTTCCTGATACAAGAATTATACACTACAAGGGGGAGAGTACGAAAAAAAGCAGTGTAAACTATGTTTTTGTTTTTTATAATGCCATGATCATTTTTGCTAATAAACATTTTAGCAGCACTAATGTGAAATTGTTTTCCTTTTTGATAAATATGGCAGTATATCTGCGGGCTGCCGGAGCAATATTGTATCGGTTTTTTAAACGCTTCACTTTGCCATTATTAGATGGTGCAGTCATATTTGTTGGATTGATTTTTCTCAAAAAGTATTGGGAAGAAGTTGTGAAAATTAATGTTGGTTTACATTTTGATTCAACTGTGCTGTCAATAGCGTTTCCAAGCTGTGTTTTTATCTGGCTTTTTAGTGTCTTTTATTCCGGAGGTTATGATAAACCGATTAAATTTTTAAAAATTATTAAAGGACTGGCTTTTGGAACAGGAATTATATTAATTGTTTATGCGCTGCTTGGAGAGCAATATCGCTTTTCTCGCGCCATTATATTATTGGGTTCAATTTGGGCCTGCGTATCAGTTTTTATAAATCGTTTAATTCTTAATTTACTCAAAGTTGAAGGTTACGAATTAAATACAACAAAAAAGAAACATATTTTGGTTGTTGGTCAAAAGGAGGAGTTTGATAGGGTATCTTCGTTGCTTTCTAATAGCAGGGTAGGGGTTTCTTTCTTGGGAAGGGTTAGTTCGGTTGAAAATTATGAAAATGATGGAAATATCTTGGGCTATATTTCTCAGTTGGATGATATTATCACTATTCATGGTATTAATGAAATTATTTTTTGTGCAAAGGATATTTCTGCACAAAAAATTATTGCATCCATGGCGGTTTTGGAAAAATTTAAAGTGGAATTTAAAATAGCACCTCCAGAAAGTTTATATATTATAGGTAGTAACTCCATTGATGGAAATGGCGATTTTTATATAATTAATATAAATACCATTAATAAAGCATCTAATAAACGAAATAAAAGGTTGTTTGATGTTTTATCTAGTATTTTAATTTTTGTTTTGATACCATTTTTGATTTTTTATGTGAGACAACCAAAAAGACTTTTAATGAATGTGTTATCTGTTTTTTTTGGTAAAAAATCTTGGGTGGGCTATTATACCACAAACACTGAAAATCAAAATGATTTGCCCTCAATAAAGCATGGGATACTTCATCCTTTGGATGCTTTTGCCGGACAGGATTTTGATTTGGCAAATATTGTGAAAATCAATCATATTTATTCAAAAGATTATGATGTTTATAATGATTTTTTAATACTTTTAAAGGGAATAAAAGAGATTGGAAGAAATTGAGTCAAATTTGACTCCTTTTGTTTGCTAAATTTAATTATTTTTGTACGTTTTTTTAACGACTAAAGAAATTTAAATACGATATAATGGCTCAGTTTGAATTAATTTTACCCAAAATGGGAGAAAGTGTTGCTGAAGCAACAATCATCAAATGGTTGAAAAATGAAGGTGATTTTATTGCCATTGATGAATCTGTGCTGGAAATAGCCACAGATAAGGTTGATTCAGAGGTGCCTTCCTCTTTTGAAGGTATTTTAGTGAAAAAAATATTTAAAGAAGGTGATGTAGCTCAAGTGGGTTCAGTAATTGCCTTGATATCAAGCGAAAAAGAAGTTTCTTCGGCTGTTTCTGAAATAACCATTTCTTCTCCAGAACCGATTGTTAGGGATTCAGTTAAACATATTGAAACCTTAACCGCTGTATCTGAGGTTGAAGAATTATCAAAATTATCAGAAACTGGAAAGTTCTACTCTCCATTGGTCAGAAATATTGCCAAAGAGGAAGGTATTAGTTTAACGGAATTAGAATCTCTTAAAGGAAGCGGGAAAGATGGCAGAGTTACTAAATCGGATATATTGGATTATTTGCCTCAAAGAAAAAATGGTC
>CANHPJ010000067.1 GCA_947462515.1 Bacteroidota bacterium
ATCTCCTCCATTCTGGCCTGAATAATGTGGGCAAGATTTTTAATTGAAATCTCCTTTGGTTCTCTTCCTTTTAAACCAGGAATTACAACTACCTCATTTTCTTGATTTTCGCTTGCCAGAGCAGAACCGAATTTTATTTTTAACTGTTCTGCTTGAGTTTTAATGATGGTGCATCCTTCTTTAATATCTTCTGTTATTATGTTTGCACCAAATGGGATTACTGCAGTATGACGAATTATTCCATCTTGAAAAATCGCAATATCTGTTGTACCTCCTCCTATGTCAACTAAAACTACTCCCGCTTCTTTTTCTTCTTCACTCAATACAGCCTCTGATGATGCTAGGGGCTCTAAAATAAGTTCAGTAACTTCTAAACTGGCTTTATTTACACATTTAAAAATGTTTTTTGCTGCAGTAACCTGACCTGTAATAATGTGGAAATTTGCTTCTAATCGGATACCTGACATTCCAATTGGATTTTTTATACCCTGCTCATTATCAACAATATATTCCTGAGGCAAAACATGTATAATTTCTTCACCTGGCAGCATTACTAACTTATACATATCTTCAATCAAGGCATCAATATCTGATTGACTGATTTCATCATCCAAACTTCTTCTGGTTCGAATCCCACGGTGTTGTAAACTTTTTATGTGTTGACCAGCAATTCCAACGTTTACATATTTAATATCAACACCTGAAACACTTTCTGCTTCACTAACTGCTTGACTTATAGACTGAACAGTCTGATCAATATTTGCAACAACACCCCTCTTAACTCCAATAGATTCAGCTTTTCCATAACCAAGAATTTCTATCTTACCGAATTCATTTTTACGTCCAACCATTGCAACTATTTTGGTTGTTCCAATATCTAATCCTACAACAATATCTGTTTCCATAATATTATATTTTAGTACAAACTACTTGATTTTTAAACTTCAGATTTATCGTCTGATATTCATTCCATCCTGTTTTACTTAAGCCTTCCAAGTAAAAAATCTTTAACTTTTCAATTTTCTCCTCGATGTCGGTTATATCACCAATCAAAATCCTATGATTACCAACTCTGGGGATTAATTCAAATTCTCCGTTTTCATCAATAAAAATTTGTTGAAATTGTGCCTTCCTCCATTCGTCAGCGGAGATATATTTTGCGAGCAGAAATAAATCATCTACAATAGTTTTCTTTGAAATGGAATCCACCTTCATCAAATCGTAAACATTTATTTTATTGAACATTTCAGACCCAGCATATATCCTTCCATTAGCTATCAAAACTCTTGATGTATAATTGGAAGCTAAAGGCATAAAATATCCATCCTGATCAATATAAAAACTTTCATTTTTAGCATTAAAAATTCTAAGAATCGGAAACCTTTGCTTAACCCTTACCTTAACCTGACCTCCGATAGTTTTGTATACCTGTGCATTAGCCACTGCTGAATGATTATCAATTAACTTTTCCAAGTATGAAATTTTAATATCACCCAAAGGCTGATTTATAATCGAATCGCCGGTATTAAAAATTATATTTTTCACATCATCAGATTCTACAAAGTAGTTTCCGTCTTCATGATTTACCTCAATTTGCAGAGAAGTACATTTCATTTTCTTTTGCTCAATTTCAACAAATGCAAGAGAAACTACCAGTCCCGAAACCAATAAAATCCAAATTACTATGTTGAAAATCTTTTTCATTTTATATTTTTATAAGGCACATATCGTTTAATATACCTGTTTACTATTTTACCTTGCAGTTATATTTTGTTTATTAGATTCTCCTTAATTGGCGCAACCAATTTGTCGATATCTCCTGCTCCCATAGTAATCAATACTTGCAAATCATTTTCAGTAGTATACCTCAAAAGCTCTTCATTACTCATCAAACACTTAGCTTTCAGCTTCATCCTATCAATTAACATTTGAGAGGTAACCCCCGTTATGGGCAATTCTCTTGCAGGATATATGTTTAACAAAATGCATTCATCCAAAAGATCCAAACTTGAAGCAAATCCGTCAGCAAAATCTCTTGTTCTTGAATATAAATGAGGTTGAAAAACACCGGTTATTTTTTTTCCGGGATACAATTCCTTTACTGCATTGATGCATGCCTTAAGTTCTTCCGGATGATGGGCATAATCATCAATAAAAACCAAGTTTTCAGTTTTTATCTGATATTCAAACCTTCTTTTAACACCTTTAAAAATGGTGAGGGCTTTTTTTATGTCTTCTTTCTTTACACCACATAATAAGGAGGCTGCAATTGCGACAACCGCATTTTCTACATTATGCCTTCCTGGCATATCAAATGAGAGATCTTCGATATTGGCCAAATCACTTTTGAAGTCAAAAACAAATGAGCCTTCAACAACACGTATATTTTCAGCATAAAAATCAGCTTTGGTCCTCAAAGAATAAGTTAGAGCTGCATTTAAAACATCAAGGGGTAAATCCAAACCTTTTTTAACTATTAACTTTCCACCTGACTTCACCTTCTTAGAGAACAGAGCAAATGATTCTTCAACTGCTTTTCGCTCGCCATAAATATCCAGGTGATCTGCGTCAACAGATGTAATAATTGCTATGTCGGGTGATAGAGTTAAAAATGATCTATCATATTCATCAGCCTCAACAACGGTGAATTTGGATTTGGCATTCAACAATAAATTAGTACCGTAATTTTGAGTTATACCTCCTAAAAATGCACTACAACCTATATCAGATTGAGTTAAAAGATGAGCAACCATTGATGAAGTGGTAGTTTTACCATGAGTTCCGGCAACGGCGATGTTAAAACTATCTTCGGTAATCAATCCCAACACCTCCGAACGTTTCTTTACGGTAAATCCATTTTGAGAGAAAAAATTATACTCTTTATGATCTTTAGGAAGTGCTGGAGTATATACTACCAACACTTGCTTTTTTTGCTCTTCTGTTTTTAGATTTAAAATAACATCGTCAATTAAGTTGACATTATCTTCAAAATGTATACCTATACCCTCACTAATTAATTGACTGGTAAGTAATGTGGTAGTTTTATCATAACCACTAACATTTTTACCCATAGCCTTAAAATACCTGGCTAAAGCACTCATTCCAATGCCCCCGATTCCAAGAAAATAAATACTATGTATGTTGTCAATTTTCATTTGTGATATTTTTATGCTTTATATTAATTTTATACTTTTTTCTTGGCAATATTAAAAACTTCATTGGCTATAACATCTGCAGAATCACTAACGGCCAATCTTGAAATATTTTCAGATAATCTTGTTCTTGCTTGATCATCCATCATAAGCTCAATAACTGTAGAAACAAGTTTCGAGGATACCTGATCATCCTTTAACAATATGGCAGCTTTATGATTTACCAATGCCATGGCATTTTTTGTTTGATGATCTTCAGCTGCAAATGGATAAGGAACTAAAATTGCTGGTTTTTTTACCAAACATAATTCAGACACCGAACTTGCGCCTGCTCTTGAAAGCACCAAATCGGCAACGGCATATGCATAATCCATCTTGGTTATAAAATCATAGGCCTTAATCCCCTCTGATTCGAATGGCTTTGCCGCATCTTGTGCTATTGTAAAATAAGTTTTACCGGTTTGCCAAACAACTTGAATATTATTATCCTTGAACTTTTTTAAACCATCGTGAATACTTTCGTTAATGGATCGTGCCCCCAAACTTCCTCCAATTACCAATAATATTTTTTTATCAGACGAAAGCCCAAATAATTCAAGTGCTCTCTCACGTTTTCCTTCTAAACTTAATATATCCTGCCTAACGGGATTACCCGTTAATATTATTTTATCCTTAGGGAAATACTTTTCCATTCCATCATACGCAACACATATCTTTTCAACTTTTTTTGAAAGCATTATATTCGTAATTCCCGGATATGAATTTTGTTCCTGAATAAGAGCAGGAACACCAAGTGAAGTTGCTGCTTTGAGCAAAGGGCCACTTGCAAAACCGCCAACACCTATTACAACATCTGGCTTAAAAGACTTAACAATTTTGCGAGCCTTAAACATGCTGACAATCAATTTTATAGGAAAAAGTAAATTAGAAAACGTCAATTTTCTTTGTAAGCCACTGATCCATAAACCTTCTATTTTATATCCTGCAGCGGGAACTTTTTCCATCTCCATTTTACCTTTTGCACCTACAAACAAGATCTCCATATCTGGTAATCTCTTCTTAAGTGCATTTGCAATGGCAATTGCCGGAAAGATATGGCCACCTGTGCCGCCTCCACTGATAATAACCCTAAGCTGTTGCAAGCTGACCTCCCTTCTCTGATTCTACTGATTTATTTGATTGAATTCCTCTGCTCACACTTAAAATAATGCCAATTGCTATTCCCGTAAACATGAATGAGGTACCCCCTTTACTAACAAAAGGAAGCGGCTGACCAGTTACAGGAAAAAGGTTAACTCCGACTGCCATATTTATCATAGCTTGAAACACCAAAAGAAAACAACATCCCAAAGCAAGCAAAGTACCAAACGGATTATCAACCTTAGAGGCTATAATTATTGTTCTCAAAAGCAAAAGAAGATAAAGAAAGAGAATAACGATACCTCCCCCTAAACCATACTCTTCAATTATAAACGCATATATAAAATCAGAATATGGGTGTGGCAAAAAGTTTCTTTGAGTACTTTTACCGGGACCTTTTCCAGACCAACCGCCTGTTGCAATAGCTATTTTAGCCTGGTTAACTTGGTAATTAGCATTAACGTCTTGAACCTCATCGCTTGTGAAATTTTCAATCCTTTTTTTCCAGGTTCCGATACGTCCTTCATTATTTGAGTTTAATGCAACGGCAATAAAAATGGAAAATAAAACAATACCTGAACCCACCAATCCAAGCAAATATTTAATATTAATTCTTCCAACAAACATGATTAGCATACAGGTAGCAAATAATACCGCTGCGGTTGAAAAATTAGCAGGTAAAATAAGTCCGCAAACAACAAATATTGCAATCATAATAGGCATGAAAGTTTGTTTAAAATCATCCACCTGATTTTGCTTTTTAGCTACTAACCTAGCAACATACATTATAAGAGCAAGTTTAGCCAAATCAGAAGTTTGGAATGAAACATCAACACCTGGAATTGTTAACCAACGACTTGCGCTATTTAAATTGGTTCCCATTACAAGAGTAACCAACAACAATGGAACAGATAGCCAATATGCCAATTGAGAAATGCGTGAAAAATAAGTGTATTTAATGGTATGAATCCAATACATTAATCCAAGTCCCAAAAACAAGGTAACCAAATGCTTAATCATAACAATTTCCTGACTTTTACTCGCGCTTTTGTATGCCAAAGTGGAAATTGAGCTGTAAACAGCAAGGGTAGATGATAGTGACAGTAATATTACTACTGCCCATATCACTTTATCTCCTTTTATATTTGAAAAAATACTGTTCACTGTATTAAAAATTTAGCGATTTTCCTTATTAAATAATCCTTAATGTTATTATAATGACCTAACAGCATTTTTAAACTTTTGACCACGATCTTCATAGTTCTCGAATAAATCGAAACTAGCACATGCAGGTGACAACAAGACAACATCACCTTTTTTACCCAAACGATACGATTTTAAAACAGCTTCTTCGGCAGACTCTGCATTCTCAATCACAGGAATGATACCTTTGAAAGCTTCGTGAAGTTTTTCATTATCCTTCCCTAAACAAATCAAAGCCTTTACCCTACCATTTGCAGCATCTTTAAGCATTTGATAATCATTACCCTTATCAACACCTCCTGCAATCCAAACTATGGGAGAATCTATACTTTCCAAAGCATACCAGGTAGAATTTACGTTTGTTGCTTTAGAATCGTTGATGAACTCTATTCCATTTACTTTAGCAACGTGTTCAAGTCTATGCTCCATATTTTTAAAATCAGAAAGACTTTCTCGAATATTTTCTTTTCTGATTTCAACTAATTTAGAGGCAATTCCTGCTGCCATTGAGTTGTAAACATTATGTTTACCTTGTAAAGCTAGATCGTGGATGGACATGGTGAGTGGGTCGTTTATATTAATAATCATTTCGTTATTTTCTAAAAAAGCTCCTTTCAAAACTTTTTCCTTAATGGAAAAAGGATACATTTTTGCCTTTACTTGTATTCTTGATAGTGCTTTATTCGTTTCTTCATCATCGAGACAATAAATGAAAGCATCACTGTCTGTTTGATTTTGAATTATTCTAAATTTTGAATCCACATATTTGTCCATTTTATATTCGTACCGATCGAGATGATCAGGCGTTATATTGGTTAAAATGGCTATATCTGCTTTAAATCGATACATATTATCCAACTGAAAACTACTGAGTTCAAGCACGTAATAATCATGATTATACAATGCTACTTTTTTTGCTAAACTCTCACCAACATTTCCGGCAAGCCCTACATTCAACCCGGCATTTTTTAATATATGATAAACCATCAAGGTGGTTGTGGTTTTACCATTGCTACCGGTAATACAAATCATCTTGGCTTGAGTGTATCTGGAAGCAAACTCTATTTCAGAAATAACAGGAATTCCTGCTTCAATTATTTTCTGAACCATTGGGGTTTTCTCCGAAATACCTGGACTTTTAATTACCTCCGTTGCCTTAAGAATCAATTCTTCAGAATGACTACCCTCTTCCCAAGAAATCCCATACTGTAAAAGAACATTCTTATGCTTTTCTGAAATTTTCCCTTTGTCTGATAAAAAAACATCAAAGCCTTTTTTCTGCGCAAGAATCGCTGCTCCAACTCCACTTTCGCCACCGCCCAATATGACTATATTCATATTCATATTATCTGAGCTTTAAGGTTACAATTGTTAACACCGCCAGCATAACTCCTACAATCCAAAAACGAGAAACAATTTTAGCCTCGTGAAAACCTAATTTTTGATAGTGATGGTGCAGAGGAGCCATCTTGAAAATCCGCCTGCCTTCACCAAACTTCTTTTTTGTGTACTTAAAATATCCTACCTGTATCATAACAGAAAGGTTTTCAACCAGGAATATCCCACACAAAATTGGAATCAATAATTCTTTTCTTATTGCAATTGCAAATACAGCTATAATTCCTCCTAAAGCTAAACTGCCGGTATCCCCCATGAATACTTGAGCCGGATAGGAGTTATACCATAAAAACCCAACGCAAGCTCCCACGAAGGCTGAAATAAAAACAACCAATTCGCCGGAATTTGGGATATACATGATATTTAGGTAATCGGCAAAAAAAGTATTTCCGGATACGTAGGCAAATATCCCAAGCGTTGCGCCAATAATGGCGGAGGTACCTGTTGCTAGGCCATCTAAGCCGTCTGTAATGTTTGCTCCATTGGAAACTGCAGTAACAATCAAAATAACTATTGGAATAAATAATAGCCATGCATATTTTGCATATTCCGAATATCCTTCGCCTAAAAACTTTAACAACCAGGAATAATTAAATTCGTTGTCTTTAATGAATGGAATTGTAGTTTTTAAGGATTTTGTTTCCTGCCAAGTGTAATTTTTATTATGGTCTAAATCGTTTTGACCCTTTGCAATTTCATTTTGAACAGTAGCATTTTTATCGAAAACTTTTTCTTTTACTACTACATTTTTATTAAAGTAAAGCGTGCATCCAACAATAAGACCTATTCCAACCTGACCGATAATTTTAAATCTTCCTTCTAAACCGTCTTTGTTTTTTTTGAAAACTTTAATATAGTCATCCAAAAAACCTATCATTCCCAACCAAACGGTTGAAACTAGCATCAAAATGATATATACA
>CANHPJ010000068.1 GCA_947462515.1 Bacteroidota bacterium
AAGTGCATATTTTATAAAGCAAAAAGAATTAGTAATTCCCTCTGAAAATATTGCAGATCTCCAAAAGCAGAATTATGTCAAAGCGAAATTCGAGCGAGAAATAATCTCTAAGCTGGATGATATAATTAAAAACCTAAAATAGTTCTTTTTTTTGATTAAAGCCATACATTTAACCTTTCTAAGTTAAATGAAAATTTTAGTGATGAAAAAATATAATCTTTTGCTATTAATTTTGTTTGCTCCATTGTGGGCAATTAGTCAGGACATAATAATTGCCAAGAATGGCTCTTATCTTAATTGTAAAATTATCAAAGAAGATAGTTCAAAAGTGTTCTACGAAACAAAGGTGAAAAATCGTCTCGTAGCCGGTTCCATGAATATGTCTGAAGTTAAAAAAATAATTTATCCTAAAGTCCCAAATGAAAAGACCAAATCAGAAAATGAATTAGGTCTAACTGTTGGTTTTTTGCAGGGAGGCGGCTCCCTCATAGGTGCGGATCTGGAAATGCTATTCCCAAATTCAATTGGAATTCAGTTTGGATTGGGTATCGCCGGATACGGTTGTGCTTTTAATGTCCATCTGAAAAAAACAATTCGGAGTTCTTTCCTTTCCTTACAATATCTGCACCAAGGAATTGGAGATTCGTTTTCCCAAAGCCTTATTGGACCTGCTTTTGTTTATCGTGGTAATAAATGGCTAACTGCCCAGTTGGGTTTTGGAATTGTTCAAAATAGAGGCTCTGCTTATCCTGTAAAAAATAATTATTCTCCCTTAATGCTAACATATGCATTTGGAGCCTATTTGCCATTGTAAGTATTGCTAAACTGTTATATAATTTGGAGATAATCTACTCTTTAATAAATTTAAAGTATTGCTAAATAATAAATTTATAATCATCAAAACGGCATAAAGTTTGAATTTATAATTCTACGGTAATAAATTAATTAATCCGATAGAATGCGACGTTTAAATAAAAACTGTTTTGTAAGGCCGATATCAGCAATGCTGGTAATTGCAATTTTAAATAGTGCCTTCCCAATAAATGCTAAAGCAAAAACTTTTGCTTTTTCTTCATCCCATGAAAACAATCCGCTTGCTGGTCTTTCTGTAAATCAGGTGACTGGCGATTTTTCATATAGTCTTCCTCTAATGACTATTCCCGGCGTTATTGGAGGTTTCCCTTTAAATTTATCTTATAATGCAGGAATCGGGGTCGAACAGGAAGCCTCATGGTTGGGTTTGGGCTGGAACCTCTATCCTGGAGGTATTAACCGAAATAGAAAGGGTTTTCCAGATGATTGGAGTAGCAAAAAAGTTGAAAATTTCTCCTATAAATATCCAACAGTTTATCATGGAAGTTCAGTTGATGGGATAAATTATTTCCCGACAAGCTTGCTACATGAGGAACAAATTGCTTTTGGAGCTTTATATAATGCAAAAGCTTGGAAGATTGATCGGTTTAATACTCAGGATCCCAATTATGTCATGGATACTCATGAAAATCCTTACAGCCAAGAAGGTCCGGATGAATTTAGCAATGCACAAAATTCCACACTTTCCTTCCCGAGTTATGATGATTATGAGCTCGTTTCACCCGATTTTGTGACAAAAATGTCACCGAAAATTTTTGAGTTTGGAACCATAACCGGTAAGGGGAAAATATTCGCCAACTGGGAGGAAACGGCGGTTTATGAAAGACGCTTGCCAAAGTTTGAACTTGCCTATTCAAATCGATTTAAATTTACCGATCGCAAAGTACATTTCTATCTTGATGGTGAACATTCTTCTTTTGGTCAAATAAAACCGAATCATGTAAAATCAATTTATTACAGTGAATTTGAAGACGTATTATGGAATCCTTATTTTAACGTCTCAAGCCATAATCCTTATGGGGAACAAGCATATAAGGCTTCAGAAAACCGAATCAAAACAGGTAATTTTGTTAAATGGTATTCCAACTTTGAATTATATTCCTATGGTCATGGTTTGCTGGATGAAAATAGTTTGCCTGACAATAATGGTTTTCTTGAATGCGATGAAATAGCAAAGGATCGTAAGAGCCTCAGTATAGATGATCCTCAGGGTATAGGTGCGTTTTCTGTTACAACGCCCGAGGGTAAAACCTATCATTATTCTCTTCCCGTTTATCAACATGAAGAATTTACTTATCACCAAAAAATAACTGATCCTGATAATGACCTCAGTATAAATACCAATTATAATAAATATGCCTATACCTGGCTGCTAACCGCCATAACAGGATCTGATTTTATCGATAAAGGTGATCTTGGTACCATAGATCTTTCAGATGAGGGTTATTGGGTGAAATTTGAATATGGAAAATGGACTGAAGGCTATCCGTGGAGAAATCCATATAGCGGAACTAATGAAATTCCTTCAAACTATTGGTATGATGATAAAACGGATTACTCTAATTATTCTTTTGGCATAAAAGAGTTGTATTATCTCAATAGTATTCAAACCGCATCGCATACTGCATTTTTTATTAAAAGCTTGAGAAAAGACGCTCAAAGTCAAAATCAAATTACTTACAATTCATCCGTCAACCATACAGGAAATGAATCCATATCCTTGATGCCATCTGAAAGACATCAGGTACTTAAACTTGATAAAATAATCTTGTTAAATAATGAAGATGCCCACTTAGTCAACAAGGAAAATTTAAACACGCATTTTCTGACTTCTCAAATAGGCCAGATTATTAAAAATGACCTTCCTTATAGAGAGTTCAATATCTATCTGGAAAAAAATGTCCTTGATTTAAAGGATATAGAGGCTAATTTAACCCAGATAGAAAGTGAGGCAGTTCAAATTGTCGACTTTAATCAAACCTATGAGCTCTGCTCAAATAAGGTAAATTCACCTGCCATAGGTAAGCTTACCTTGAAGTCGATTGATCATTTTAATAATAAGAAAATTAAAACCCAGCCATCTTTTAAGTTTTCATATCTTAAAAATCCGGTTAATGTCAGCTCCTACAAGGATAGATGGGGATTCTATTCGCTCAAGGAAGATGATCAGTCAAAACCAGATGCCGATGCCTGGAGTCTTAATGAAATACTATTGCCCTCAGGCGGGAAAATTTCGGTTACTTATGAGTCTGATACTTATGGTGAGATAGAAACAATGAATGGTGGACCTTTTTGGGGCAAAATAGGAGGAGGGATCAGAGTATCGGAAATTAAAATTGATGAGGGTTCTAATAATACTTTCTCCAAGTATAGTTATGTTAATCCCAATACAAATCAAAGTTCCGGAGTAATATCTTATCGGCCAAATGTATCGGGTTTTATTCCTTATGTTTTTGAATTGCCTCCCCCTTGCGTTAGATATGAATATGTCACTGTCGAGGAATTTGGAAATGATAAGTCCTTGCTTAAAAAAACACAATCCAAATTTGATGTGAGGGGAAAAGTCCTTGTGAAAGATATTCAACATTCTCCCTATGCGGGAGTTCATCAAGATAAAAATGCTGACGGCGAAATTTTGCATTCCTTTGATATCCGCCTTCGAGCATCTGTTGTCATTGATCATAGTGCTGCGCTTGGCCGCACGCTATCATCAACTACTTTTAATAAATTGAATCAAATAATAGAAAAGACCATATTCGAATATTATCCAATTTCTGAAATAAAAGCAGGTATAAGGCAGGAAGCATTCAATCAATTTAAAAGGTTTTATAAACCCTGGAGTATTGACCATGTTAAAAGTGATAATTATTTTATTACAACATTATCAAGCAAAGTATGCTATCCTAATGTGCTGAAAAAAATATCCAAAACTAGTAATGGATTGACTAAAATAGATGAATTTGGAGACCTATCCTTTACCAATAATGGCTTCGATTTATTAAGTGGAAAACCATTGGTGACCAGAACCTATCTGTCTAATAAAGAATACAAAACAATTTCGGTGCCGTGCTATAACAAAATCCCCTATGCTAAAATGGGGTCAAAAGCTGATGATATTACTAATAAAAATATGCTCGTTCAGGAGACTGCTACATATGTTTATGCCAAAGAGGATCTTAATTTTGTTCCTCCTTCAAATGTAAATCCAAATCATGCTGATTTAAGTCAGATAGAAGAGTATGACTTGCATTCTAATCAGAGAATAGCTACCCAAAATACTTCAATGGATGATGCAGATCTAATAAAAGCTACGGTGCAAACCTGGAAACCTAACTGGAATTACAGGGGCTTGAATTCAAACAAAAATTCATTTATAGACAGCGCTTACCATACCGATCAGGTTTGGAAACCTCATCAGAATTTTGTTTGGAACTCAATAACAAATTATGACGGCACCATTAAAACCAAGTCAGGAGTAAAACAAAGATTTACCGATTTTGACTGGACAGGTCTAAATATAAAAGACAATTGGAAAAGGGTTTTTGATATTAAACGAATCGATAAAAACGCTAATGCTATAGAATCTAGTGACATATACGGCTATTCTTATTCTGTAAAAACAGATTTAAATTGCCGATTCCCAATAGCCAAGTGTAATGCCAATTATGGTGAGTTTGCCTTTTCAGGAGCTGAAGAAATCATCGCTAATACCAACTTCTTTGATGGAGAGGTCTCTGGCGCATCAAATCGTTTTAATGCTGAAAAATCTCCTCAATTCGCTCATACTGGAGATTTTTCAATTAGACTTAATACTAAATCCGATGGTTTTAAATATACTACTCTAATTGGGGCAGAGAATAATCAAATGAAAAAAGGTAAAAAATATAAAGCTTCTGTGTGGCTTCGCAGTGAGGTGTTTTCTGAAACTGCACCTAAGGAGGCTACTCTGACCTACAGGCTTTGGAACGCTGATGATCTTCTGGAATCAACAAGTGTTAACCCACTTACAACAAAAGTTGAAAAAGCAGGCAATTGGTATTTAATGACCATCGATATAGAGATACCTGATTCAATCCCGGTAAATAAAATTGAGATAATTGCCTCCGCTAATGCTATACCGGAAAATCCAATTTATTTCGACGATTTCAGAGTACACCCAATGTCAAATCCGCTTTTGGCATATGTTTATAATAGAAAACTTGGCTTAACTTCTGCATCGCTAGATGGAGATAATTTTGGAACTAAATATATATACGATAATAAAGGAGTTCTTATTGAAGAGCACCATGAATTTATAGATAGAAATGGAATAGGTGGATTTATTAAAATTAAAGAAAATACGCATAATTATTCAAGAGATGTTAATGATTAAGGATCCATAAATATTTGAATTATTCTAGCAAATAGTTTTTTTCTTTTTTTATCTATTTAGGTTTTGCTTTTAGCAGGCCTTTTAGGTTCTACTCCATTGTTTTAGCATTAGCAATTATTCTTTTCTAATTTGCATATGGAATAGAGCAGCTTGTTTATCCAAAGCCGGAATGGCTTATTTATTCTCCCCGTTTTTTCAGTCAAATTAACCACCCCAAAAGTGGTATAGTTTATGTATTTCAAATTATGATTGAAATTGATAAGCTATGAGAAAATATTTGATGTTCCTTTTCCTGTTTTTTTCTTTTTTTTATGCCTGGAGTTCTGAAAAAATAATTGAAACACAAATACGTTACAATCTTCCTTATGCCAATGAGGTTTATATGGTCTGGGGAATAAATAACTGGCAGCTTCCACCAAAAGTTGATCTTATTGCGGATTCCTATACAAAAGGCAGCCTTGTCTATACCAAAATGAAAAAGATTGAGAAGGATTTTGTGGTTTCTTTCAACCTACCAAAAGGATGCACCATTGATTATTGCTTTAATATAACCAAGGGTCCTTTTGATGCTCCCATTGACAAATGGGATACTAATTACGGAGCAAGCGATAAAGACTATCATAGCATTGCAAACGAAAATGTAATAGCCATAATTAAGGCCAATCCGAATTTTGTTTCAATTGGTTATTCGGTAACATTTATCTCCTTTGGAATTAAGCTTCTGCTATTAATGATTTCTCTCGTTCTAATTCATTTTACTCTTAGAAAATTTTTTTTCAAAAGGTCTTTCCCGGAAATTAACTCTACCCTCATTATTATTGGTGTAAGCATTTCGCTATTTTTAATTTCTCTGCCCCTTCGCAGCTCTGTTACAGGCAGTTTTTCAAAGTTCTTGGTTTATCCCTCAGAGATTCTTCCTATAATACTAAAAGAGGTGTTTTATGATGGATTGTTGCTTTTGTTTACCACTCTGCTGTTTTTAGCTTTAATTCGTCTGTTTAATTCAAAAATATGGATTAAAAACCTTGTTTTTAGTCTTTACATAGTCTTTTGTAGCGTTTATCTGATTGCTGAAACCTTAAATGTAAAAATAGTCGAGATGCTAGGGCTTCCATTCAACTACAGATGGCTTGCCTATTCCGGGTTTTTGAAAAGTACCGATGCTAAAAATGCCTTGTTTTCTAATGTGGACGTCAAATATGCAATCGAAACATTGGCTACTATTTTGTTAATAATCCCTCTGACATATTTTGCCATTCACAGCCTTGTCCTTTTAAAGCGGATTGTTAAAATTAAACGAATCTGGATTTTTGCAACGGTTTTTATTATCAGCTTCTTCTTCTTTAGTAAGCCATCTGAAGCAGATAAGTTTGATTATAATAAAATAGCTAATCCGGTCTGGGTATTTGTTGAATCAATTTCACCTTTTTCCTCTTCCATCATAAATTCTGACTCCGATCAGGTGTGCGAGCTAGCTATTAAAAATCCCCAAGAAATTGATCAGAAATTCAAAAACAGATTCGACTCTGTTAAAATAAAAAATGTTCTCATTTTTGTTAACGAATCCACCCCGGCAGAATATATTGGACTTTATAACAAAAAGTATAATGTCACCCCGGTTCTTGATTCCTATTATAACCAAAGTATTGTCTTTCAGAATATATATGCCCATGCGCCTGCAACAAATAAATCTTTAGTCAGCCTACATGCCGCTATCAATCCATGGCTTTCTTATTATAGTCTGACAGAAGCTCACCCTGACATCAAACTTCCCAATATCCAATCAGTGTTAAAATCAGACGGCTATCGAACTGCTTTTTTTAACTCCGGCGATAATGAATTTCAAAGCACAAATAAGTATCTGAAAGCACATGATTTTGAGTTAACCAGTGATTTCAAAAATAATAATTGCCCTAAAAAGCTTGTAACAGGTTATGAAGCCTCCGAAAACTTCGACGGAAGTGATGATGAGTGCCTTGCATCTTCCTGCCTGAACTGGATAGACCAAAATAAAGAAAAACCTTTTTTTACTACTCTGTGGACCTTTCAGACACATTATCCCTACTTTGCCAGTGGCTCCGAAAAAGATTATCAAACAGGCGATGCAAACCTTAATAAATACCTCAACGGATTAAATAATGCAGATAAAACACTCGGTAAAATAATAGATGGCTTGAAAGCCCGAGGTCTGTTCGAAAGTACACTAATTGTGGTAACTGGTGATCATGGTGAGGCTTTTGGCAGGCACGACCAGACAACGCATGCTAGGAATATTTTTGAGGAAAATCTTCATATTCCTCTGGTGCTTATAAACCCAATGCTTTTTAAAGGAGAATGGAATAAAACCCTGGGTGCCATTTCTGATATCTCCCCAACAATTTTATCGGTGCTTGGTAAAACTCAACCCGAAACGTGGCAAGGTGAAAGCCTTTTTAATAATGCCAGACATAATAGCGTGTATTTTTACGCCCCCTGGTCTGATTATTGGTTCGGTTATCGCCAAGATAATATCAAATATCTTTACAATGCCTCCACCGACAAGTTTTATATGTTCGATCTAAA
>CANHPJ010000069.1 GCA_947462515.1 Bacteroidota bacterium
CAGAAAATAGGATGAAGCTACCTCCTTTCTGAATGATCTCCACAAAGGCCGGGATTCATCGCCGGCACCATTATAAACATCAACACCAACGAAATCTACATATTGATCTCCCGGATATGCATCCAAAATATTATTCCAGGATGCCTGTGGTTTAGAAATGGAATTAGGACACCAAATAAACTTTGCATTAAAAGCCGATTCTTTTTTAAAGATTTTATTTATGTGCTGAAAAGCCTTCACCAATAGCAATGGATTATTTCCATTATGTGCAATGCTCCATGGATACCAATCACCATTAAACTCATGTAAAAATCTTACATAAATTATTCCTTGAGCATCCTTTACGGATTTAGCCCATTTAATGAGCAGATAATCAAATGTTCCATTTAAAATATCTTTTAGTGAGGGTTGCTTGTAATTTTTTCCCGCGTTTACAAATTTAGTCTCAAAAGTTATCATGGGGGTATAACCTTTTAAAAGCATCTCTTTAAGCATGCCGGAGGATAACAAATTGCTATTTAAAGTTCCCTCTGTTACAGAAAAAGCATGAAAAAAATGAATGACATCTAATTTTCTACGTGACCATTTTTGAAAATTTGACTCGAAACTATCCGCAATTTTTAAAAAATGTCCTTTTCTACCCTCCTCTGTCCATGAACCTATTTGACAATAATCATCCACAGTTGCCTTTTGGGGTTCAAATATGGAATTGGATACAGGCAATTTCCCTTTTGAAAAAGAAATAAAATCAAAAAAACAACTTTGATTTACAGCATAATTTTTTAATTCTGAAAATGCGAGATTCACAATTAGAAGTTTTCCTTTTTTATGATTGATATTAAATATTCCATCACCTCCAAAATTATTATCATGAAAAAAATTCAACGGAATAGACATTAAATGCCACGCATCATCAGAAAATGAAGTTAAAACAAAGCTCCAATTATCATCTTTTCTCTCATCGTATTTTCCATCATTGTCATCATCATCTTTTATGCTTATTTTTATTTTAGGACATTTTGCTGTCAGGTTATTTGACTTGAAATAAAAATTAATAAAATCAGTTTCGGGCATTAAATCTACAAACATTCCTATTCCTATTCCCCAACCGGTATTTTCAGTTTTTTTCCCTAATGTCAAATAAAGTGATCTTGTGCCGGAATAGCCATTTCCTGTGCTTTGTTTTTTTTCAATGAACGCTTTTGTATTTCCATAAGTGAAAATTCCATTTTGATTTTCGTACAAAGGGCCATCAGGCATGCCTTCAAAATCTTCGACCAAAAATTTTAGCTGCGCTAAAACAGGCTTCTGATAAATATGAAAAAACAAAAAACAAGACAGAAAAACTTTAAGCATAAAATAGCAAATAAAATCCTTTATTGACTGTATATCTATAAATCCATTATGACAAAAAGCGTTTCAATTTTCGTTACAGCCTGTGATAAAAACATATTCTTTGATGCAAAAAATCAGCATTTTAAAACAATGAATTTCCACTATTAAATAGTTATTATATTACCAACTATAATTAAATACTACCCTGAAGTTACCATCAGCAAAACCATAATAAGGATAAATATTTTGATCCTTATTCCACGGAAATTTGTTAATGGCATAATTTGAATAATTTAGAGAAAAACGAAACGCCCTCCAGTCGAAATAACCGAACCCGTAGGCAAAGTCAGGATCCCATGGTTGTTTGGTTCTCTTGGCATCAAAGTAATAAAACAAGGCAGTTTCCAGATAAATATTCCACGCAATAATATATCTTATATAAAGTCCCGAGTATAGTTTGCCAGAAAATAAGCCTTGCTGCGGAATGTTTTTTAAATCACTAAAATTCACTGCATAACGGGTAAAATAAGTGAAGCGAATACTGGTTGAATTATCAATTTTGATTTTATTAATAAGGCTTTCACTAAGCAAATGAGCATAGGAGAGAAAGGCATATCCCTGCTTGAATTTATTCCAAAGAATTTTTCTGTTATCAGAATATTTATTGCTGTTGTAATTTTCATAGCCAAAATTCCATGTGTTTGGTTTCCAATGATATCTACCTAAGGAATACGTAAAATCGGGAATCCATTGCTGGGCGGCTTTTGTTCCTGTATTTTTATAAAAAGTAGTATTTATGCTAAACTCTTCATAAATGAGAGTGCGCATGAAAAGACCTGTAGAAAATTTGAACTGATTTTTTAAAACTTTTCCGTCATCTACTACAACTCTACCAGAATTCGTAGAAACGTTACCACTAAAAATATTTCTACCCATCAATAATTTATCAGTATGAAAAAGATCTTTCATGTTTTTCATATCTTTTAAATCATCCAGCTTTTTCATCTTATAATAATATAAAGCCCGCGGCATCTCATCCGTTGTGATTATCTGAGCAGATAAGAGCTTAATATTAAATACCCATAGAATTAAAAATGCAATAAAAAAAAACAGCAAATTTCTCTTATACATAATCAGGAAAACGAAAATTATTATTTTATAATAATCGAAAATGATGCCTTTTAATTTTTTATGAATCAATAAAAAATGGCAAGGATTTTTCTATTTAATGATCATAATCATCTATACAAGTCATGCGTATTTTCATTGCGAATAAATTCATCTTCATTCTTTTATTATTTTTAAAAACACAGACCATTTATTCACAAACGTTTACTTCTGGGGCTGTAAATACAGAAATTCCTGAAAACATTAAGGGAGTTGTCATACCAATAAACATTAGTGGCATGGCAACTCAATTGGATTCGACATTTGGAATCGAATCTGTTTGTGTAAATATTATTCATCCAATAAGCGGAGAAATTGATTTTTACCTTATTTCGCCCGATGGAACCACCATTGAATTGAATACAGATAATGGTGATAAATTCTCGAACTTTTTGGGAACCTGCTTTTCTATGACTGCAGACACCTTCATTGTGGATACGGTATTGCCTTATGGGTATTCCGGTAATTTCAGACCCGAAGGCGACTTAGGAGCATTTAATAATTATCAAAACCCAAATGGTGACTGGAAACTTTATGTATGTGATGACCAAAGTGATTCCATTAAGGGAAATTTAGTGGATTGGAGCATCAGTTTTGGGGAAAATCCTGCCCATAGATTTATATCAAGTAATTTACCCATAATGATTTTAAATACCAACGAGCAGTATATAACTGATGAGCCTAAAATAATGGCTGATATGGGAATTATTGATAATGGTCAAGGTCAAATAAATAATATAAAAGATGCTTGGAATAATTATAATGGCAAAATAGGAATTGAGAAAAGAGGTTCCAGTTCTCAACAATTTCCAAAAAAACCCTATGGTTTCGAAACATGGGATAGCACTAAAAATCAAATAGATGTTTCCTTATTAAATCTTCCTGCTAATCACAATTGGACATTATACGCATCTTATTCAGATAAAAGTCTGATCAGAAACTTTTTAGCCTACAAACTATTCGAAAAAATGGGGCATTATTCCGTTCGTTCAAAATATATAGAACTCGTGTTGAATAAGTCCTATCAGGGAGTATATATGTTAATCGAAAAAATTGGAAGGGGCATAAATAATATTAATATTTCAAAACTATCCAAAAGTGATACCTCATACAATACTATTTCTGGAGGATATATTTTTAAACTTGACAAGAAAAAAGAATTTCCATATATAGGTTGGGAAAGTAAATTCGCTTCAAACACGAATGATGACAAAACGCTTTTTCAATATTATTATCCAAAACCGGAAAATATTTTACCTATCCAGAAAAATTATATACAGTCTTATGTAGATAGTTTTGAAATAGCACTTAATTCAGAAAATTTTTCAGATGATATTTTGGGTTATAATAAATACATAAACCTAAATTCATTCATCGATAATTTTATAATAAACGAAGTATCAAAAAATGTTGATTCATATAGACTTAGCACTTATTTCTTCAAGGATAAAGATAGCCTGAATGATAAATTAAATATGGGCCCCATCTGGGATTTCGATCTGGGCTTCAATAATGCAAACTTTGGTGGAGGAAATGAAGTTGCAGGGTGGCAATATACTTATGGTTGGAATTGGACTCCATCTATAGATACTACCTACCCCACACCTTTTTGGTGGAGAAGATTTATGGAAGACCCCAATTTTGTAAATCAATTAAATTGCCGTTATCATCAGTTAAGGAGTACAATTTTAAATATAGATACCTTATTTACATTTATTGACAGCACAGCAAATGTATTATCCGAGGCTCAAAATCGAAATTTTAATTATTGGCCTACTTTGGGTAAATATGTTTGGCCTAATACAGATCCTATTGCAATGACTTATGAAGAGGAAATAACCAAACTAAAAAACTGGCTATCAGACAGATTAATATGGATAGATGCCAATATACCCGGAACATGTATCTTGACCGATGTTAAAAATGTTGCCTTACATACAAATCACTTTGAAACATTTCCGAATCCTATTAATGACAAACTACAGGTTAAATATCAATTAAAGGAGCATAATATTGTAAGGCTATCCATATTTAATTTAACAGGACAACCAATAAAAGAAATCATAAATAGAAAACAAGATGCGGGAATTTATATTGAACAAATCTCGATGGAGGACTTAGCTTCGGGAATCTATTTTGTAAAGTTTTCATATGGAAATGAATTTTTAACAAAGAAAATTATGAAGATTAATAATTAGTATTATTTGGCATTATTTAAAAAAGTTCAGGCATGTAAATCATCTTAATTAACATCATAGTTAATTAGCCCCATAGTTATATTATTCATTTGATTTGACGCAAAAGTGAAAAAATATTACCACACGATAATTACGCATTAACGAATTTAAAGATAAGTACCCTTTAAGAATTATAAGTTCAGAGCATTGGTTAGGTATTAAACCTTAAAAAACACCCTAGAATTTATTATTTCCAGGGTGTTTTTATTTAAATTTAAATAGAAAAACTCGTCAAGCCAAACTAAGACTTTAACAAAAAAATTTATACTAAAACCGCTTGACCTTTCTATGGCAATAAGGAGTCCCTCCTTGTTTTTCATAATATTGCTGGTGGTAATCCTCTGCAGGCCAAAACTTGGTTGCCTTAATTAATTGAGTAGCTACTTTATAACCCTTGTTTTTTAATACATCAATCAATCTTTCAGCAGTAGTTTTTTGCTCCTGACTAATATAAAATATCACCGAAAGATATTGTTCACCTATGTCGTTCCCTTGACCATTGGCCTGTGTAGGGTCATGTATTTCAAAAAATAATTTAGCCAGTTCTTCGAAGGAGATTAAGCTTGGATCATAATCAACCTCCATTGCTTCAATGTGGCCTGTTTTATGCTCACATACTTCTCTATAAGTCGGATAATCCTTGTATCCTCCAATATACCCTACCTGGGTTTTAATTACCCCCTTGGCATGCTGAAAGTAATATTCCACTCCCCAGAAACATCCTCCGGCAAAAATGGCTTTCTCAATCTTTTTGCTCTCTGAAGCAGGTATAAAATTCATCGAAATAGAATTTACACAATGACGGGTTTGCTTTTGGGTAAATCCTTCTCCTATAAAAACATGGCCTAAATGACCTTCGCAAGAGGAACAAACAATTTCTGTGCGTCTACCATCTGCATCAGTTATTCTTTTTACTGCTCCTTTTATCTCATCGTCAAAGCTTGGCCAGCCACAGCCTGAATGAAATTTATCATCGGAAGTGTAGAGAGGTGCATCACACTGACGGCAAGTATAGGTGCCTCTCTCCTTGCTATCAGTATACTTTCCAACAAAAGGAGCCTCTGTTCCTTTATAAATAATTACTCTTTCTTCATCGGGACTTAATTTATTTTTTTTCATGGTAGTATCTTCTGATATGGAGGTTTCAAAATCTCTGCTGTTACTATTTAACATCCCATTACAGGAATAGATTGTAATAGTAAATATTAAACTTATAAGTACATAAAAAAATTGGACATTTTTCATAAAACATTTTTTGAGCCATTAATACAATTATAAATTTATATCTCTTCAGTTAAACAAAAAAACCGGTTAATTGATTACGTTCAAAAGCTAAATAATTGAATCGGAATCAAAAACAATAAATCCTAGTTAAGATATGCATATTTTTTCCCAAACATCAATTATTCCATAAAACATTTAACACCTGAATAGCAAAATTTCAGATTCACTTTGGTATAAGCTAATAAATACTTTCAAGTATGATGGTATTATATATTTCAATATGGTAATTTTGAAATTGTGTTATTCAATTAAGATGAGATACTTTCTGCATATTTCCTATCATGGAGGCAACTACAGAGGCTGGCAAAGTCAAGGCTTGGGCAAAAGTGTTCAGGAAGTTCTAGAAAAAAACCTGAGTAATATTTTTAAAACACCTATAACCTGCATTGGATGTGGAAGAACTGATGCTGAGGTTAATGCTAGTCAGTATTTCTTGCATTTTGATTTAAAACAAGTCATTGATTTTGACCTTGTTTTCAGATTAAACAAAGTAATACCCGATGATATTTCTGTTTTTGAAATTATTTCCCTACCGGATAATCGCCACGCAAGATTTGATGCCAGCTCAAGAACTTACGATTATTTTATACATACACAAAAGGACTCATTCTTGAGTAAATTAAGTGCCTTTTATCAGATTGGTGAGTTAAATACTCAAAACATGAAAGCAGGCGTAAGTTTATTAACAAAACACAATGACTATAGAGCTTTTTGCAAAACCCCGGAGGCACATAATACTACGATTTGTAATGTTAGCTCAGCAAAATTATTTATAAGTGAAAACAAAAAAAGATTACGATTTCAAATTACTGCCAACAGATTTTTGAGAGGTATGATACGTATCATAGTTGAAAAATTACTTGAACTGGGAAAGGGTAAAATAACACTCAAAGAGTTCGAAAATATGCTTATTAATAAACAAACACCGCGAAATTTAAAATTCGCTTACCCTCAAGGTTTATATCTTTCCAAGGTAGAATATCCATACTTAAATATTCCTGAAAAGTCTGATTATCTGATTTCGTCAAACAATCAATGGATTGAATTATAAATTGAAATTCATTTTATTTTTTCTTTCTTTTTTTATCTTTCAATTTATTCTCCTCCTCCTCTATCAAACGCTTCCAATTATTATCCTGATCGTTGGTAAATTCAATTGTTTCGTTATAGGCTTTTTTGCTGATCTCCAAAACACTGATGTTTTTACCTATGAAACTTTCTATTTCGTCAAGTAACTGATTTTCTTCTGGACTGCAAAAGGAAAGCGCCTGGCCTTTCTGGGTTCCACGACCGGTTCTACCTACCCTATGCACATAATTTTCTGCTTCATCCGGTAAATCGTAATTAATCACATAATCAACATTTGCGATATCAATACCCCTTGCACTAATATCTGTCGCAATCAGAACCTTATTCTCTCCATTGGTAAATCTATACATCACATCAGAGCGATCATCCTGATCCTTATCACTGTGAATGGAATCACTTTTTATGCCAACCCGTTCCAATGCCTTTAAAACTCTTTCGGCACGAACCTTGGTTCTGACAA
This sequence comes from Bacteroidota bacterium, assembly GCA_947462515.1. Lineage (GTDB taxonomy): Bacteria > Bacteroidota > Bacteroidia > JACCXN01 > JACCXN01 > CANHPJ01. Next base: position 7,573 of record CANHPJ010000069.1, read on the forward strand.
AAACCAATATCTTACTTTCGGGATTTTCATTTACAATACGCTCGAGAAAAAATCGTTTATCATCCATTTCAAC
>CANHPJ010000070.1 GCA_947462515.1 Bacteroidota bacterium
AATGCTTCCCACTTGGCTCTTAAATTACCCATGTTAAGAACCTGATCGGTATCACCATCAATTTGACGTCCATTTACATCAATAGTAGCTATAATATTATCCATTTTCTTGGCAGCTCCATACATAGCGGCTTCCCAAACCTGTCCTTCCTGTATTTCGCCATCACCCATCAATATGTATATCAGGTTATTATCCTTATTCAGCTTCTTGGCTTGAGCAGCTCCCATAGCCACCGATAAGCCCTGACCTAAGGATCCGGATGCAATTCTTATACCCTCCAAACCTTCTTCTGTAGCCGGATGTCCTTGAAGACGTGAGTTTAGTTTTCTGAAACTCTTTAATTCTTTTACATCAAAATAACCACTTCTTGATAATACACTATACCAAACAGGAGAAATATGACCGTTAGAAAGGAAAAAAATATCTTCGTTTGTCCCATTCATATTGAAGTTTTTGGGCTCGTGTTTGAGAATTTCAAAATATAAGGCAACCAAATAATCGGCGCAGCCCAGGGATCCTCCCGGATGACCCGATTGCGGATCATGTACCATTCTTAAAATATCTCTTCTTACTTGGCTTGTAATTCTTTGAAGTTCTGCAGTTGATGGCATGTGTACAATTTTGTTTTTAAAGAAGGTCAAAAATATTCATTTTAATTAAAATGGACTATTATGTTAAAAACTTTAGGATAATTTTTATTGTATCTATTTAGATACTTTTTAAAACTTGGTTTTTATCCTTTTAAGTTATTAATTTACAATGGGTTCCGGATTTTTGAATATCGTCCGTTTTTCCTGATAATTCAGCATTACCTCTGAACTATCCGATGCATATTCTAAAAAATATTTTTTCACCCGCTCATAAGCTCTTTTTTCGGGATAAACACAAACTCCCAATTCACTTACAGCCCATTTTTTTATGTCGATGGTATTTGGACTTTCTTCATTTTTCAGGTGGTTTTCGATTCCTGAAGGTAAAAAGTTAAGTGCTTTGTCACTCAAATAAATCTTTGCACTGCTTCCTGCATTTGAATACAGATTGAAAGAAAGGTAAGAATCCCAGAGATTGAAAAGATTTAATAAAGGAAGAAAGGCTATGGTTATAATGGCAATTTTGAGGCTTTTTCTTTCGAATACCAGGGATATGTTTTCTCTAAAATTATGACTTTTCTGAAAAAGCAAAAAGATTAAAATAGAAAGTGAAAAATGCCAAGGAAGCATGCTCAAATTAATATTATAGCCTAAAGGACTCGTTATGAATATGTAGAAAAATTGAATAATAATGATGAGAAACATTCCCAGTTTCCTAGTTTTTTCCCTCCAGATTATTATTGGTGAAATAATTTCCAATAAGGGTAATAAAATGGAGAAAGTATAAATAATATCGTTAGTTTTTGATGAAAAAGCTTTAGAAAACCAGGGAATTACTTCATTGAAGTATGAAATGTTTATTTTGTTTAATCCATTCCATATTAATGATATAGATATTATTACCTTAAGTAGAAATATAATTTTTGTTTGACTTTTTTCGGAATCTTTTATATATCCCAAAAATGATATAATCATCAAAAATGCATGAAAATACCAGGGTTGAATTCTGCTAAGATCAAAGACACCCAAAATAATAAATGAAAAAATTAAACACAGGTGAAGTCTTTTGTCAAAAAAGTAAATGATGTTTAAAGTGATGGCAATCTCTGTTAAATAAAGAAGTATTGAATCAAGGGGTGTTTTTAAAGTCGGCAGAAAATCAAATAATGGAATAGAGGGAAAAAAACGTTGACCAACCCATAGTTTGATTGATAAAAATATGCTCGTAATTACAGAAACAAGAATTACGGTATAACTAAATCGTAGGGTTTTTTCCTCAGTTAATGATTTTATCATAGTGATGTTTAAATCTTGAAATTTAACTACTGTCATAAAAATATCAAAATAATAATCATATTAAATGGTTCATGAATTATTATTTCAAAGGATTTTTTATTTGATTCATTTTTAATCATTTGAACTGCTTTGTTTTTCTTTATCCGTTTATGGTTTTAAAATTGTACGGATTTTATTATGGAACACATAGTTAAGATATTACAAACTGAATATATAACTCATAATGTAAAACGTTTAAAGGTTGAAAAACCGGATAATTACGTTTTTTCTCCCGGACAATCAACTTATTTAGCTATAAATCAGCCTGAATGGAAGGATAAAAAACGTCCTTTTACATTTACCGGTTTAAATTCATTTAATTATTTGGAATTTACCATCAAGATTTATCCTCAGTTTAACGGTGTAACCAAGAAAATTGAACTTTTGCAAGATGGTGATGAGTTGATTTTAGCTGAGCCTTTTGGTTCTATATCTTATAAGGGAAAAGGCATTTTTATTGCAGCAGGATCAGGAATTACTCCTTTTATGGCGATCTTGCGTCAATTGTATCATGATCAGAAAATAAAAGGTAACATTCTTATCGATGTCAATACTACCTCGGAAGACATCATTTATGGAAATGAACTTAATAAAATGTTGGGTACTAACTTTTTTTCTTTTTTAACTCGGGAAAATGTGATTGGCTTTAATGAAAAAAAGTTGAAAGAGGACAACCTGAAAGAAATTGTTAGAAATTTTAGTCAGTTTTTTTATGTCTGTGGTCCGGAAATGTTTGTAAACGATATCGGGATATTGTTGAAGAAATTAGGTGCTGAAGCTGAAAAAATTGTTATTGAAAAATAGGAGAGAACCTTATAAAATCGAAAATTTTGAGGTTAAAATACTAGTTTAAAATTAAAATCTTAATCCGTCTAATCCATTAATCAAGTAATCAAAAAGCACATTTTCGCCATATTTTGAAATATCTTTTTGTGTAATGTAAAATGTTTTCATGCCTAAGTTTTTCCCAAACTGCATGTCTGAAACAGAATCTCCAATCATCACCGATTTTTTAAAATCTATTTCCGGGAAATCTTCTTTAGCCTTCAGTCCCATACCAATATTCGGCTTGCGTAAAATAGAATTTTCTGAGTTTAAATTGGGCGAATAATATACTTTGTCGATTCTGCCGCCGGAAGCGGTTATCTCCAATATCATTTTATGGTGTATGTTGTCAAGATCTTCATGAGTATACAATCCTTTACCAATTCCTTGTTGATTAGTTACCACAACGATCTTTCCGAAGATCTGACTAAAATACTGTATTGACTCTAAGACGCCGGGAAGAAATTCAAATTCATCCCACGACTTTACATAATCATTTTCAAGTTTTTTGTTTATAACCCCATCACGATCCAAAAATAAGGTCCAGCTTTTGTCGATGTCTATATCCATTTATTCCGTGAACATTAATTTTTCGGTTATTTCACACAAAATATGCCCAATCAATATATGGGACTCCTGAATTCTAGGCGTGTCATTCGATGGGATATTAATTAAATAGGAGCAGAGATCCTTGAGTTTACCTCCCGAATTACCTGTTAAACCTACGGTTGTCATACCCAATTTATTAGCAGTTTCAATTGCATTTAAAATATTTAAGGAGTTGCCTGAAGTGGATAGCCCAACCAATAAATCCCCTTTTTGCCCCATGGCTTTTATCATTCTTGAATAAACTTCGTCAAATGAATAGTCATTGGCAACCGCTGTCAAATAAGAGGTGTTTACATGAAGGGCCTCAGCATAAAGAGGCTCACGATCTTTATAAAACCTTCCGGAAAGCTCAGCTGAAATATGCTGTGCATCTGCAGCACTTCCGCCATTGCCGCATAATAAAACTTTACCGCCATTTTTAAAAGTTTCAACCATTTTATGGGCAACTTTCTCTATGGTTAATAGCAAGTCTTTATTAGTTAATAATTGTTGCTTTACTTCAATTGATTGAATAATTTTATTTTTTATAAAATCTTGATCCATAATTAATTATGTTTTTTCAATTAAAGTGTTATTTGAAATAACTTCAAGTTTGTTATTGTTCTTTTTTGATTATGCTTTTATTTACAATTTAAACATTGATCGCGTAAACTTAAATATTGATATTAAATTCTTTTTTCAACCAGATAATTATTTTTATTGCTTGAATTTCTGGTCATTAGCTCTCCTAAAAATCCTGCTAAAAAAAATTGTGTTCCTATAATCATTGTTGTAAGTGAAATATAGAAAAAAGGCAGTTCAGTGATTAGTCTGGCTGGTAAATTAAATGCCAAACTGTATAATTTGTTACCACCTAACCAAAGGGCAGAAAAAAAGCCAATTACAAACATTATTGTTCCCAAAAATCCAAATAGATGCATAGGGCGCTTTCCAAACTTTGAAACAAAAGTAATGGACAATAGATCTAAAAAACCATTAACAAATCGTTCAAAACCGAATTTGGATACCCCATATTTCCTTTCCTGATGTTTAACTTCCTTTTCTCCTATTTTTGTAAATCCTGCCCACTTGGCAATTACCGGTATGTATCGGTGCATTTCTCCATAAACTTCTATGCTCTTAACCAGTTCATGTTTATAGGCTTTTAAGCCGCAATTGAAATCGTGCAGATATATGCCAGACATTTTTCGTGTGGCCCAATTAAACACTTTAGTAGGAAGGGTTTTACTTATTGGATCATACCTTTTTCTTTTCCAACCTGAAATTAAATCGTAACCTTCTACTTTTATTAATCGGTATAAATCCGGTATTTCATCCGGACTATCCTGCAAGTCAGCATCCATTGTGATGACAATTTCGCCTTCGCAAGCTTCGAAACCGACATTTAAAGCAGCACTTTTCCCGTAATTTCTTCTGAATTTTATCCCTTTTAGGTTGGAATTATCTTTTGAAAGGGCTTCAATGATTTTCCACGAATTGTCCTTGCTTCCATCATCTATAAGAATAACTTCGTATGAGAAGTTATTTTCAAGCATAATCCTAGAAATCCAGGCGCATAATTCGGGCAAAGATTCCTCTTCATTATATAGAGGAACCACAATGGAAATATCTTTAGTTGGCATTTGATTGATCATCAATTGGTGAAGGTTTCTTTTTTAATATAAATGATATGATAAGTGATATAAAAACGCCCCCCATAAGTTTGAACTGAAACTCTGACCAGGCAAGTGTACGAATATTTGTGTTTTCTATGGCAATTTCTATGCTGCTTATCATTAATTCATAGGTCTCTTTGCTAAATATTCCGCTAAGTTTTTCAAGCTCCTCCAAATTTTTGTTTAATTCGTTTACTTGAGTTTCTATCAGATGATTGGGGAATATTATCGCAAATAAATATACTAAAATGCTGCTGAATGAAGCATAAATAAATGAAAAGAAAATTCCATTTTGCAAGGCAGAACCATAACTTATAAAGCCATTTCTATCTTCTCTGACTGCTTTAATGGTTTTATATATAAACAATATAGGCACCCAAACAGTGAGAAATCGGATATTTCCAAAAGGATTAAAGCCTAAATAGTAATAGATTAAAAATAAAATAAAAGCTATCAAGCCCGCCTGACTGCCATAATTAAGTTGATTTTTCAACTTTTCCATCATTTTTTTGTTTAGTTACCGTGCAAAAATAAAAAAATGACGATATCTATTGTTATTTGTTTGAATATTTCTATTTTTGCACGGGCAAGTCTCATACGACCAGCTCCTGTGAACCTCCCCAGGGTCGGAAGGCAGCAAGGATAAACGGTTGTAGCGGTGCGATATGAGTAGCTTGCCCATTTTTTCCCTCCTTAACTTTTAATTTCGAATAATATATTCACTTACCGTTATTAATTATCGAAACTTTTTACCTTTGCACCTAGTTTATTAAATCTCAAATTCAAACTTATTTTTCGATGAAATTTTTTATTGATACCGCAAATTTATCACAAATTAAAGAAGCTCAAGATCTTGGTGTTTTAGATGGTGTTACCACAAATCCTTCCCTTATGGCAAAAGAAGGAATTTCAGGCCATGATAATGTAATCAAACATTATGTTGATATATGCAACATTGTTGATGGTGATGTGAGCGCTGAAGTCATTGCAACTGATTTTGACGGTATGGTTATGGAAGGTGAATTTTTAGCTTCATTACATCCGCAAATTGTTGTTAAAATTCCAATGACAAAAGACGGAGTAAAAGCAATTAAATATTTTTCTGAAAAAGGAATTAAAACTAATTGTACGCTTGTTTTTAGCGCTGGTCAGGCATTATTGGCCGCAAAAGCCGGTGCAACTTATGTGTCCCCATTTATTGGCAGATTAGATGATATTGGAACAGATGGTTTAGATCTTATTGAACAAATTGTGGCTATATATTTGAATTATGGTTATGAAACTCAAGTACTTGCTGCTTCTGTGCGTCATACCATGCATTTGATTAAATGTGCTGAAATTGGCGCAGATGTTGCAACTTGTCCTTTAAACGTAATTATGGATTTATTAAAACATCCTTTAACAGATAGTGGATTGGAGAAATTTTTGTCTGATCACAAAAAAGCAAGCTCTAAATAATTTATACCTTGTAATGTTAGTAAAAACTCCCTTTAATGAATAAGGGAGTTTTTTGTTTTAAAACCAATTTGAATTTTATTAAGTATGTTGATTAAGTTATATCCTGAAAATCCTAACGTTAAACAGATAAAACAAGTTGTTGAATGCCTCAAAAAAGGTGGAATTATCATCTATCCCACCGATACTGTTTATGGTTTAGGCTGTGATATAAATAATCAAAAAGCTATTGAAAGAATTTGTCAAATAAAGGGTATTAAACCTGATAAGGCCAACTTTTCATTTATTTGTCATGATTTAAGTAATCTTTCTGATTATACTCTCCCATTGGAAAACACTATTTTTAAACTTATGCGCAGAGCCTTGCCGGGGCCTTTTACTTTTATTTTAAAAGCAAACTCTAATGTTCCTAAAATATTTAAGAGCAATAAAAAAACGGTGGGTATCAGAATTCCAAATAATAGTATTGCAATCGAAATAGTTAAAGAATTAGGTAATCCAATCCTCTCGACTTCCATTCCCGCCGATGGTCAAATGTTTGAGATTTTAACAGATCCTGAATTAATTTTTGAAGAGTATAAAAATAAAGTTGATATAGTAATCGATGGCGGAATAGGTAAAGATATTCCTTCAACTGTTGTGGATTGTTCCCAAGATGAGCCAGAGGTAATCAGGCAGGGATTGGGAATACTGGAAGATTTTATTTAATCTATTGATAAACCCACACATTTAAAGTGTAAACTATCATAGCCATTTTTTGTTTCTGAAATAATAAAGCATTGCAAGCGAGATCATTATCATTATTATCCACACAGCCGGATATCCAAATTTCCATTCTAACTCCGGCATAAATTTAAAATTCATACCATAAATCCCAACTATAAAAGTTAATGGTATAAAAATGGTAGAAATAATCGTCAAAACCTTCATTACCAGATTCATTTTGTTACTTATGCTCGATAGGTACATCTCCTGATTACTGGTCAGCATGTCTCTGTATATATCAATACTCTCGTTAATTTGAAGTACATGATCATATAAATCCTTGACATACAAATGTGTAGAGTGTATAATCAATTCGTTTTCATTTCTGTATAAATTATTGATCACATCTCGCATAGGCCAAACAGATTTTTTTAAAATGATCATTTCT
>CANHPJ010000071.1 GCA_947462515.1 Bacteroidota bacterium
CCCTCTGGAATTGCTCCACAGTTAACAGCAATATATTGCCCATGCTTTCTTGAGCTCAATTGGTGAATGATCTGCGGCATAATTTCTTTTCCTGTGCCGCTTTCCCCTGTAATAAGCACGCTTAAGTCGGTTGGAGCCACTTGCATTGCTATATCAATTGCTCTATTCAAGAAGGGTGAATCTCCAATTATTCCAAATCGTTGTTTTATCTGTTGAATAGTCATTTAAAGCTTCTAATTTATTTCTGTCTATTATTAGTCCATATGGAGTAAATACTTACTGCTTAACTACATGCCCCATAAGCGTAGCTGTTGTGCAGTCTGTTATTGTTACATCAACATAGTCACCTAAATTAAAGTTTTCCTTTGGAAATACCACAGTTGTATTTAGTGTATTCCTGCCATATAAATGTTGATCTGATTTTTTTGAAATCCCCTCTATTAAAACTTTATGGGTTTTGCCAATCTCCATTTTGTTTTTTTCTAAAGAGTGTTTTTGTTGAAGGGCAATGATTTCTGTTAATCTGGCTGATTTCGTTTCCTCAGATATATCATCTTTGTATTGTCGCTGCGCAAGTGTTTTGGGTCTTTCGGAATATTTATACATGTAGGCAAAGTGATATTTTACCTCATTCATAAGTGATAAGGTTTCTTCATGCTGCTCTTGCGTTTCGGAACAAAAACCGGTGATTATATCAGTTGAAATTCCGCAATTTGGTATTATTTTTCTAATAGATTCTATTCGATTCAAATACCATTCTCTGGTATAACCTCTGTTCATTTTCTCTAATAATCCAGTGCTTCCAGATTGTACAGGTAAATGAATGTAGTTGCATATGTTTTCATACTTTGCGATAATATGAAGCACATCGTCTCCCATATCTTTGGGATGCGATGTGGAAAATCTTACCCTCAAATTAGCGCTTGTTTTTGCTACCATCTCTAATAAGTTCGAAAAATTTACTATTTCTAAATTGTTCGCATCTGTCCATTTATAAGAATCTACATTTTGACCTAATAAAGTAACTTCTTTATATCCTAAATTAACAAGTTCTGTTACTTCTTTAATTATTGAATGGGCATCTCTGCTTCTTTCTCTGCCTCTTGTAAATGGAACAACGCAGAATGAGCACATATTGTCGCAACCTCTCATTATCGATACAAATGAGGTAATGCCATTACTGTCAAGTCTTACCGGATTTATATCTGCGTATGTTTCCTCTCTGGAGAGTAATACATTTACCGCTTTTTGTCCATTTTCAACAGTCTGTATTAAGTTTGGTAAATCACGATAAGCATCAGGGCCAACAACAATGTCAACTAGTTTTTCTTCTTCTAATAATTGTGATTTTAATCTCTCAGCCATGCATCCTAAAATACCAATTACCAGCTCTGGTCTTTGTTTCTTTAGTTGATTAAATTGCTTTAACTTATTTCTGACCCTTTGTTCTGCATTGTCCCTAACAGCGCAGGTATTCATGAAAATTGCGTCCGATTCTTCATAATTTGTTGTCGTAGTGTATCCTGTTTCTGATAGTATAGAAGCAACAATCTCACTATCGGCAAAATTCATAGCACAACCATAGCTTTCCAGATATAGTTTTTTGCCTTGGTTTTGTTTGTTTATCAAAGATACTGGGACATCAAGTGCTTGGCCTTGTATAGATTCATCTATTTGTTTGTTTGATGTTATGTTCATTTGCTAGTTTTCAGTTGTTTTAGATCCAAAATTAATCAAAAAAACGCATCGTGACAAAATGGCACAACTTTTATTTAAAAAATAAAAAATTAAATATATGAGGTTCTTATGTAGTTTAAATTGAGTGTTTTAATCCTTTTTTTAGTAGGTTAAACAAGTAGTGACATTTTGAAATTAGAAATTGTTTTCTTTTTCTTTGCATAAAAATTGTGCAGAGAGACTTTAATTAAACAATAGATATGGCAAAAAACTTAGTAATAGTAGAGTCACCCGCGAAAGCAAAAACCATAGAGGGTTTCTTGGGTAAAGATTTTGAAGTAAAGTCAAGTTATGGTCATGTTAGAGATTTGTCTAAAAAAGGTATCTCGATTGATGTTTCCAAGAATTATGAGCCTCAGTATGAGGTCATGCCTGATAAGAAAAATATCATAGCCGAGTTGAAGAAACTTGCTAAGGGAGCCGAAAAGGTTTGGTTAGCAACCGATGAGGATCGTGAAGGGGAAGCTATTTCCTGGCATCTATATGAAACACTAAATCTCAAGCCAAATAATACCGAACGTATTGTTTTTCACGAGATTACCAAGGCTGCGATTTTAAACGCCATAGAACACCCACGAAAAATTGACAAACATTTGGTTGATGCTCAGCAAGCCAGAAGAATCCTAGATAGATTGGTAGGGTTTGAGCTTTCACCTGTTTTGTGGAAAAAAATAAAACCCTCCCTATCTGCAGGAAGGGTTCAGTCGGTAGCTGTGAGATTAATTGTTGAGCGAGAAAGAGAAGTTATTGATTTTAAATCTACTTCAGCATTTAAAATTTCTGCTGTGTTTAATGTCGGGAATTCTGTCCTAAAAGCTGATTTGCCAAAGAGATTTGATACAGAAGTAATTGCTAAAAAATTCCTCGAGAACTGCGTTGGTGCTGCATACAAAATAGTAAATTTAGAAATTAAACCCAGTAAAAAAACTCCTTCAGCACCATTTACTACTTCCACGCTTCAACAAGAGGCAAGTAGAAAACTAGGTTTTTCTGTTGCACAAACAATGGTTGTTGCTCAACATTTATATGAATCTGGTCACATTACCTACATGAGAACCGACTCGGTCAATCTTTCTGATACTGCCATAGAAGCGGCAAAAGAAGAGATTACTAGTTCTTATGGTAAGGAATATGTTCAGGTCAGAAAGTACAAGACTAAAGCAAAAGGAGCCCAAGAGGCTCACGAAGCCATAAGACCCACTTATTTCAATAAGAGCAATGTTCCGGGGGATTCATCCGAGCAGCGACTTTATGATATGATATGGAAAAGGACAATAGCATCCCAGATGAGTGATGCGCTATTGGAAAAAACAACAGCAACAATCTCGATTTCTTCCTCACCTGAAAATCTTATCGCTCAGGGAGAAGTTCTTAAGTTTGATGGGTTTCTTAAGGTTTATATTGAGTCAACAGATGATGAAGATGAAGAGCAGAGCGGAATGTTGCCTCCTTTGAAAATTGGAGAGGATCTCGCTTTGAATATTATGTCTGCTGTAGAGAGATTTACTCATCACGCGCCAAGATTCACCGAAGCAAGCTTGGTGAAAAAGTTGGAGGAGCTTGGAATAGGAAGACCATCTACTTATGCTCCCACAATTTCTACTGTTCAAAAAAGAGGGTACGTAGTCAAAGAGGAAAGAATTGGTCATCAAAGAGTTTTTAAATTACTCACACTAAAAAATAATCAGGTTAAAAGTGAGGAAAAGTCTGAAATTACTGGTGCAGAAAAGGGTAAGTTGTTTCCCACCGATATCGGTATGGTGGTGAACGATTTCCTGGTAGACAATTTTAAAAATGTCCTTGATTTTAATTTTACGGCTAGTGTAGAAAAAGAGTTTGATGAGATTGCCGAAGGTAAAATGCAATGGGATAAAATGATAGATGGTTTTTATAAAAAGTTCCACAAAAATGTTGAAGTAACTCTAGAGACATCTGAAAGAGCCTCTGGCGAAAGGCTCTTAGGTACTGATCCTGTATCAGGGAAATCTATTTTTGCCAGAATTGCTCGTTTCGGCCCTGTTGTGCAAATTGGGGAAGCTACCGAGACTGAAAAGCCACGATTTGCTAGTTTAAGGGCTGATCAGCGACTGGAATCTCTAACTTTAGAGGAAGCTCTCGAGTTGTTTAAATTACCAAGAAAAGTAGGTGAATTTGAGTCAAATGATCTACAGGTTAGCATTGGCAGATTTGGCCCTTATATTAAGCACGGAAGTTCATTTTATAGCCTAAAAAAGGAAGATGATCCCTATACAATTGAACAGGAGCGTGCTATTGAACTAATTTTATCAAAAAGGAAAGCTGATTCTGAAAAAGTAATTAAGATATTTTCTGAGGATCAATCCGTTCAAATACTCAATGGAAGATGGGGTCCTTATATTGTTATTGGGAAGGATAATTTCAAAATTCCAAAAGAAAAAGATCCTAATTCCCTGACATTGAAGGATTGTCTGGAAATAGCCAAAGAGTCGCCTGCTAAACCAAAAAGTCGTTTTAAAGCAAAAGTTAAAAAAGTTTAAATCAAATGGATCTTTCGATATATTTTGAACCGATTCAATTAGTTTCTGAATCTTATCCTTCAGGAAGTATAGGTAGCTACATCTCTGCATACACACAAAATGATGCTTTTCCTGATATTCAGGGTGCTCAGGTTGCGATTTTTGGTGTAAAGGAAGACCGAAATTCATCAGATAATGAGGGCTGCTCTGCTGCTCCTGATGAAGTTAGAAAATATTTTTATAAACTATTTCAAAATAAAACAAAAACTAAAATACTAGACCTAGGAAATATTGCTGCCGGGCACACCATCGAAGATAGCTATTTTGCAGTAACTAATGTAGTTGCAGAATTGATTAAAAATAATGTCCTTCCTATTATCATTGGCGGTGGTCAGGATATTACTTATTCCAATTATTTGGCTTACGAAAAGTTGGAGCAAACTGTTAATTTGGTTTCTATTGATCCTTCATTTGATCTTGGAGATCCTGATAATGAGTTGAATTCCCATTCATACCTTAGTAAGATAATTATTCATCAACCTAATTTTTTATTTAATTACAGTAATATAGGGTATCAAACTTATTTTGTTGATCATGTTTCTGTTGAATTAATTGATAAACTTTTTTTTGATGCTATCAGGTTGGGTCAAGTAAGAGCAAATATGGAAGAGGTAGAGCCGATTGTCAGGAACGCAGATCTGCTAAGTTTTGATGTTTCGGCTATCAGGAGGGCAGATGCACCCGGAAATAAAAACGCTACCCCAAATGGTTTTTATGGCGAAGAGGCTTGTCAGATTGCTAGGTATGCAGGCTTGAGTGACAAATTAACTTCAATTGGCTTTTATGAGTTGAATCCTAGTGAAGATTTAAATGGTCAGACATCGCATTTAGTGGCCCAGATGATATGGTATTTCTTAGATGGATTTAGTAACAGAAAAAATGATTATCCTGTTGGTGAAAAAACGGATTATTTGAAATATAGGGTAGTCATAAAAGACAATAAGCATGAAATAGTATTTTATAAGAGTAATAAAAGTGATAGATGGTGGATGGATGTTCCATATCCTGTCCATCAAAAAATAAAATATAATAGACATCATCTAGTTCCTTGTTCCTATAGAGATTATCAGATTGCTTGTAATGATGAGATGCCTGATCGATGGTGGAAAACATTCCAAAAATTAAGTTGAAAACCTTGGTTTTTTGTTAATAATTAAGATAAATTGTTGAAACTATTTGAAGTTAATTTTTTTTTTCATAGTTTAGCCGAATCATGGTTATGTTTTGCCTTGTTATTTGATAAATAGAATACCACATGAAGCGTTTTTTATCTGTATTTTTATTTACTTTCCTATCTATAGCTGTATCTGCTCAGCAGGATGCCCAGTTTAGCCAAAACATGTTTAATAAATTAGCTATTAATCCCGCATTTGCAGGAGCATATAATTCTATTTGCGCGTCTTTGTTGGGAAGGCAACAATGGGTTAAGTTCACAAACAGTGGTGGTACACCCCAAACATATCTTCTCAATTTCGATGCCCCTGTTTCACTTCTTCATGGGGGAGTTGGTTTTAATATCTTGCAAGACAAAATTGGTAGAGAAAATACAATGTCAGTAAATGCTGCATATGCCTTCCGTCTTCCCCTTGGCCCAGGAACCTTTTCTGCAGGATTAACCCTAGGGATGTTAAATAAACAAATTAATTCTAGTGGATGGGTAACTCCCGATTTAGATCCAGCATTAGATCCAGCTATTCCAAGTGATAATGTTAATAAGATAGTTTTCGACATGGGACTAGGTGTATATTATAATATTGGAACTAGATTATTTTTAGGAGTATCAACCACCCATTTACCAGCTTCCGCGGTTAAAATATCAGGCTCTTCCGCAGAAAAAGATACAGCCTTTAACTGGGATACCAAAAGACACTATTACATAATGTCAGGTTATACTTATCCATTAGGAGGTAGTGTTATCTGGGATTTAAGACCATCAATTTTTGTTAAAACCGATGGAACCTCTGCTCAGGTAGATTTCAACTGCAACATAATGTACAACAAGACTTTTTGGGGTGGTATTGCTTATAGATATAAAGATGCTGTTGTGCCAACAGTTGGTTTTCAGCAGGCATCAGGCTTGAGAGTTGGCATAGCATACGATGTTACTACCTCTGATCTTAAAAATGGAGCTAAAGGCGGACGAACAAGTACTTTTGAATTGATGCTTGGATACTGCTTTAAAAGACCAGAAAAAGTTTCAATACAAAAGAAGAAAAATGTTAGATTTTTATAATTAATGTAACCAATTATTTTTTTTAGCGTTCTAGTCTCACAATCATATATAAAATCTTGTTTTTTTGGAATCGTTCTGAAAAAATACTTTTAAAACAAAAAATAAAGGAGGAAGCATGAAAAAGCTTTTATTATTTATATCAGTAATAAGTCTTTTTACCAGTTGTAAAGACACCGGTAATGGACAGTTAATAGGTGTTCAAGGCAGAGAAAAATGGTATCAACCAGACCCTTTCGGTACCTTGTTTATTCCCATGGGTAGTTTTAATATGGGGCCAAGTGACCAAGATGTAACGTTTGCTCAAACCACCCAGGCTAAGACTGTTTCTGTTCAGGCATTTTATATGGATGAAACTGAAATTACTAATAACGAATATAGACAATTCGTTGATTGGGTAAGAGATTCAACAGCCAGAAGGAAATTAGGGGAAAGTTTAGGAGAAGATTATTTGATATCAGAGAATGATTTCGGAGAGGCTCTAGATGTTCCAATGTTGAATTGGGATATGGAGTTGCAATACAGTGATGATGAGGTAAGAGAAGCTCTTGTTGATATGTATCTTCCTGCAAATGAGCGTTTTTATGGTAGAAAAGAATTTGATACGAGAAAATTTAATTTTGAGTATTATTGGATAGATTTGAGAGAGGCTGCAAGAAAGGAAAGCAGAGAGCAGGGCCTTATTGACAGATCTGTATTCATCAAAAAGGATATAATTCCAATTTATCCTGATACTTTGACTTGGATTCATGATTTTACCTATTCCTTTAATGAGCCAATGACTAATATGTATTTCTGGCATCCTGCTTATGATGATTATCCTGTTGTTGGGGTTAACTGGAAACAAGCGAGAGCTTTCACTATTTGGAGAACGCAATTACTAAATAATTACAAATCCAGCGGTGGCGAATCGTTTGTTCAGGATTTTAGGCTTCCTACAGAATCTGAATGGGAATACGCTTCCAGAGGTGGTTTAGATTTGTCTCCTTATCCATGGGGAGGTCCTTTCATCAGAAATAGCCGCGGTTGCTTTCTTGGTATCTTCTAACCTCTCAGAGGTAATTTTGTAGATGATGGTGGGTTTCATACC
>CANHPJ010000072.1 GCA_947462515.1 Bacteroidota bacterium
CTTATTGCAAAAATTTCTGATAACGGTAAAGGTATAACTGCAGAAGATTTAAATAAAATTTTTGATCCTTTTTACAGTAAAAAATCTAATTCAAGAGGTTTAGGATTAAATTTTGTGCAAAACATTGTTATTGCTCATAAAGGTCAAATTGACATTTCTAGTGTTTACAATAAAGGAACAACAGTAATTTTGATTTTTCCTCTCTTGTAAACCTTATGCTTTCTGAACAAATGTCTTGTTTTTGAAATTTATTAATGGGCTTAACTTTAATTCCAGAAATATCAAGAAGCTATTTTTCTGTTTTTATCGAAAAATTTGCATCTAAAATAAATTTAGAATTCTCTTTCTTACCATCAATAATTAAGCCTTTTATCACCTTGGTTTTTCCCTTTGATATCAATTGCTCAAGCAGTTCATAGCTGATTTCTTGATCCATAAAAGTAAATGGTATTCTCATGGTGCATCCATTTTTCCAGTTTCCACATCCGTAGGTAGTGTTGCCTTTCAAAATTTCTCCGGTTTTACATTTGGGGCAAACTATTTTCTTTTCCGTTTTACTTATTTTTTCTTTTTTTATCTTTTCTTCAACTTTCTGTTCTTTAAATAAAATTTCGAATTTATCGCTCAAGGTTAGCATTCCATCTACTAATACATCATTTGTTTTAAAACCTCTAATTGTGGGGGTTTTACCTGTCTTAATAAGTGTTAGAATCTGGTTTTCTGTCATTTTCTTACTCATGAATTCGAAAGGAACTATGAAATTACACCCCTTTTTAAATTCACTACAGCCAAAGGCAGCTCTTCCTTTTAAAATAATTCCCGAATTACACTTGGGACACTTGGTTTTAGAGTCTTTTTGATCAATTTTTGTTTCTGAATTTGTAGGTTCAATTTCAATGGTAATTCTTTTGTCTGTTTCTTTTTTTACTTCTTCAATGAGATCAGACACCATTTTTTTCATCTCCAACAAAAAATCTTCTGACCCATAGGCACCCTTTTCAATTTGCCTTAACTTAAATTCCCACTTCCCTGTCAATTCAGCCGATTTTAATAGCTCATTGTTAATGGTATTAATCAGTTCTATGCCAGTTTGGGTCGGGATCAGATTTTTTCTGTCTTTTCTAATATAATTTCGCTTAAATAGTGTTTCAATCACTGCAGCTCGCGTAGATGGTCTCCCAATACCATTTTCTTTCATCAATTCTCTTAATTCTTCGTCATCTATTTGTTTTCCTGCTGTTTCCATAGCCCTAAGCAAGGTGGCTTCCGAATGTTGCTTGGGAGCTTGAGTTTGTTTTTCTAATAATCCGGCATTATGCGGTCCTGATTCACCTTTTATGAATGCTGGTAAAATTTGTACTTCATCATTTTCTTCTTCATTCGATGCGTCTTTCAGGTAAACTGCTCGCCATCCTAAATCTAAGATTTGTCTGCCATTAGCCTTGAATTCGGTTTCTTTGACTTTTCCCAATATAGAAGTATTACTTACCTCACAGTCAGGATAAAAGGCTGAAATAAATCGCTTAACAATAAGGTCATAAACTTTTTCTTCATAGCTTGAAATTCCTACAGCTGATATTTCTGTTGGAATAATAGCATGGTGATCTGTCACTTTTTTATTGTCAAATACTTTATTTGATTTTTTTATTGGCTTAGCCAGAAGTGGGGCAGTGAGCTGACTGTAATTTTTCAAGTTCCTTAAAATACCCGGGATTTTAGGGAAAATATCATCCGAAAGATATGTCGTATCTACTCGTGGATAGGTTACAAATTTCTTCTCATACAACCCTTGCACTGTTTTTAAAGTATCATCTGCAGAATAAGCGTATTTTTTATTGCATTCTACTTGTAAGGAAGTTAAATCAAAAAGTCGGGGAGGAGCCTCCTTGGCTTTTTTTGATTCTATCGAAATGATATTAAAAGGTTCGTCTTTTATATCTGAAAGAATTTTTTCTGCTTCTTCTTTGTCTAAAAATCTCCCCTTTTCACTGTTGAATAGTACTTCACGATATTTTGTTTTTAATTCCCAAAAGGTTTGAGGTTTAAAATTTTCAATTTCTTGATGCCTTCTTACTATCAGCGCCAGGGTAGGTGTCTGAACTCTGCCAATGGATAAAACTTGTTTACCCTGTCCGTATTTTATTGTATATAATCTGGTGGCATTCATGCCTAATAGCCAGTCTCCTATAGCTCTTGAACTGCCGGCCTGATATAAATTTTCAAATTGATTCCCGTCTTTTAGCTTTTGAAATCCGATTTTTATAGCTTCCTCTGTTAGGGAAGAAATCCATAATCTTTTGATTGGCTTATCGCAATTAGCCAGCTTAAGCACCCAACGTTGAATTAACTCTCCTTCTTGTCCGGCATCCCCGCAGTTTATTACTTCACTGGCATTTTTTACTAAGGTTGCGATGGTGTTAAATTGTTTTTCTACCCCAGGATTGCTAATTAGCTTAATCTCGAAATCCTCCGGCAATATTGGAAGGGAATGAAGGTTCCACCACTTCCACTTAAGGTCATAATCATTTGGCTCTTTTAGGGTGCATAAATGACCAAAGGTCCATGTCACCTGATATCCATTACCTTCAAAAAAACCATCCCTTCGCGAATTTGCTCCTATGACAGATGCTATTTCTCGAGCTACACTTGGTTTTTCAGCAATACAAACTTTCATGATTTTATGTTAATCTTTTATATTACTAATTATCTGTTCTTTCTCTTAAATGAAGACTTGCTGATTTCTATCTAATGAAGAATTAAAAATGTAGAAATACCAATTAAAGTGGCAAGAAATGCAGATTTAATTATTTTTTTTGAATAGTTCGGCACATAACCCTTTCCTGTGGCAATTACTCTGCCTCCTTTTGCCGTTACCATATTTGTATAATTACCATAGCCATCTATAAATACTATCTTAGGATCTTGTTTTAGGATTATTTTTGCTAGTTTCTCTGCAGAAACAATCTCTGGTTTGACTTTAAAGTTTTTTTCTATGCCTTCTAATGTAAGCAGGTTTGTTGTTTTATCAGAGGCATAAAATTTAGTAAGATCACTTTTATTAACTACTACTCGCTTATCATCTAGCTCTATTCTTCTTGAATTATAAAATTCTAAAAGACTAGATGGAAGGTTTTTATCCGCTTTTTCAAACTTTCTTTTATGAAATCCCACATATTCATGCATCATTTGAATGACTGATATAATCCTATACATCTGGTTATAAAGAGCAACGCTGTCTTTGCTGAATGAGTAGGAAACAATATTAACCGCAAGTGGCTCTACTAAACTTAAATTCAAGCCATAATTATTAGATTTTTTTAACGCAAGGGCATCATCGTTGAAATAACCTAAAGCTAAAAAAGAATATTTTTCATTATTAATAAAGTTTTTTGATTCAGCTATACTAACTAATTTGTAATTGTTTATTTTCCAATATTTGTACATGGCATTGCTTACAACTACATTGTAATATGAATCTTTTTCATCTTCTAAAACCACGAGTGTAGTGGTATTAAGAAATCTCTTTATTCTGTTTTCAACATCTTCGTCGGAACATGCTATAATTTGTGAGCAAACCGAATTTATGTTAATTATTGAA
This sequence comes from Bacteroidota bacterium, assembly GCA_947462515.1. GTDB lineage: Bacteria > Bacteroidota > Bacteroidia > JACCXN01 > JACCXN01 > CANHPJ01. Next base: position 3,599 of record CANHPJ010000072.1, read on the forward strand.
ATAAAAAAGAATGCAGAAAATAAAAACTTCATTTATTTTTTTGATAAGTATATATAAACTAACTGTTTAATTAATTTTAATTAAATAGTTAGTTTATATATGAAAATGGTAGATAAATCAATAATTATTGTTTTATTTTTTTGAGAATTCATTCAAATAAACCTATTTTTTATTAAATGATCTAAGCCTGATTGAGGTAATAATTTTTTTCGTGTAAAGTGGAAAGTCTCCATTCATCATCCAGTCATAATAAGATGATTCTTTTTTAAAGACTTCTTCTACTGATTTATCTTTGTGTTTACCAAAGTTAAAAACTTCAATTCCCTGTTCATTAAAAATTATCCTTCCTGCTAAATCAGCATTTTTAGTGCGCGCAGAAAACTCACTTAAAAAATTGACATCATTTTTTAAATCTGGATATTTTGATAGTTGTGCCTCCAAAACTTCAAACGTAGCGTGAATATCTGCTTCTGCTGCATGGGCATTTATTAAATCCTTTTCGCAGTAAAATTTAAATGCTCCACTTAAGGTTCTTGGTTCCATTATATGATAAATGTTTTGCACATCTATTAACCTTCTTCCTCGCAAATCAAAATCAATTTCACACCGCAAAAATTCTTCTGCTAATAAAGGAACATCAAATTTATTGGAGTTAAAACCTGCTAAGTCGCAATTATCCAAAAAAGTTAAAAATTTATGGGCCATCTGAGCAAACGTTGGCATCTCTTTGACATCTTTATCATAAATACCATGAATTTCTGACGACGAATTAGGAATTGATATGGTTGGATTTATTCTTTGAGTCAATGTTTCTTTATTGCCATCTGGGAAAACTTTTAGTATTGCAATCTCTACTATTCTATCTGATCCTACATTAACTCCGGTGGTTTCTAGGTCAAAAAATGCAATGGGTTTTAAAAGATTGAGCTTCATTTAAATTTAAATTTTTGATTAAGATATGTTTTTGAATAGTTATACGATATAATTGCCTAACAAAATTATTGTTTTTAACTGACCTAATGACTCACAATATAGTATTTTTCTATAATAAATGAATTAAAAAAACATATTAGAATTATTATTGTTTGTCAGTTTTTTTTTAATGGATTATATGTTTTTGATTTAAGGTTAAAGTCTAAAATATCTGATTTTATTAAAATAAATTTTGATTTGGTTTGTTAAAAAGTATAAAGTTAAAATTAAAAAATCCTTACTAAATTTAAAGCAAAATTAATACCATGTATCGTTCAGAAACAAAAATCAGGGTTAGGTATGCAGAAACCGATCAGATGGGCTATGTATATTATGGAAATTATGCTCAATATTACGAGGTTGGAAGGGTAGAGGCGCTGAGACAACTTGGAATGAGCTATAGGGATATGGAACTGAATGGGATCATGTTACCGGTTTTATCCTACTCTATAAAGTATTTTAAACCTGCCTTTTACGATGAGGAATTAACAATCAAAACCATTATAAAAGACATTCCTGGTGCCAGAATAGTCTTTGAATATGAGTGTTTTAATGAAAAAGGGATCCTGTTAAATAAAGGTGAAACAACCCTGGTATTTATAAATAAAGAAACAAATAAACCAGTTTCTGCACCTGCTGATTTTGTTAAGCTATTAGAGGCTAAAATCAATGAACAATAAGTATTAATTTTTTCCTTCAAATATTTTTATAAGTTCGTCCTGCGTGGTCTCTTTGTATCCTTTTGGTATGTCAAATAATTTAACATCAACCATTTCTTTTCTTACTTCTTTGGCAGTGACAATCATTTTAACCCCAAATTGGCTTATTTCGTATTCTAAGGCTAATCCTTTTAAATCCTTGAATCTGGAATCATAAGCTGAATTAGAAATTTCTTCGGTATAATAAACGCTTATTGAACCTTCTTTTGGGTGAAAAAGGTCAGCTTTTTTACAATTGTAGCCAGCGATTTCTTTTTTTTCATCGGAATATTTAATAATAATCTCATTTGATATAAGCTCCTGTTTTTTAATGTCTTCCGTTCCAGATCTTATTAAATACTTGTTTCCCATCAAATCTATTAAGTTAACATTACTGTTATTTTTTGAATCGGTTATTGTAATGTTATTACCAAGGGGAGAGTTAATTTCTGTTCGATTTAAGTGTCCTTTAATATAGATCTTTGTTTGGAGGTCGTTTATAATTGATGCTGCTGTCGGATCCATTCCATCATTTTCCATTTCCATATCAAAAATTATAACTCCTTCAAATTTAACATCGTTTTGAGCTATAGAAATGTTGCTTAGAAAAAGTATAAACAAAAATGTAATATTGAATTTATTAATCATATGTGTAATATTTTTGAAATGTAAATTAACCCTTATGGGTTAAACTCAAGTAACATGGCATCGAGATCCTTGAGAGAAATTTTTTTGTGATCTTCCGGAAGTTCAAAAATTTCTTCTTCTACATTCTCATTTGATACACTTACAGCTGTAATTTGCATTTCCATATTATATTTTTTCATCCTATACTCCATAAGCACTCCCGAAATTTCTTTGAATGGACTGCACCAGTTTGGATTTTTGATGTTTATATCATCGGTATAATAGATATCAAATGAAGGAAAAGTGGGGTTTTCAAAAATGACTTCGGCTCTTTTACATTTATATCCTGCAATTTCCTTAAACTCAGGTTTAATATTTATTTTTAGTTTTGGAAATTCGTTTAGCAAATAAGTTATGGAATCCTGATGAATTGTGGCAGCGTATTTACTTTGTAATATTTTAACTAACTGCAAAAAAGTTTTTTTGTCATTATCAAAAATAAAAGTTGTTCTAAACAGACCCATTCCCCCGCTCAAATCCAATGCTACTTTGTTGTCTTTAAAATGACACAGCATTTTCTCTGGCATTAAACTAACCAAATCATTTTCTTCTGAATTAAGATAACTGACTTTATATTCTATGGAACCTTCGGAAACAAATTTTTTATCATAAATTTCTCTGCAGGAATCCAGAGTCGTTAACATAAAAATGGATAAACAAAATAAAATAAGTTTTTTTTTATTGTTAAGCATCTATAATCCTTGGTTTTGATTGTCGTTTTTTATAAAAATCAAATATAATTTTTTTTCTTCTCAATTGAAAAATATTAATAATCAAGGCAAAGGATGTTATTATTGACCAGAATCAACTATTCTTCCTTTGAATTTTTTAAGGAACTCTTCATAGGTGGTTGTTTTATGATGATTTTCACCAAAAAACACCAAGACAGATTCCATATCTTTTGGAGCCAGGTAACCAGGAACCGGACTCAATATATTACCTGTTTCATCAAGGTATACTGTGGTCGGATAGCTTAATTTATTATTTAGTAGTGTTTTAGCAAGTTCATGCGTAGAACGCTTGTCTGCTAAATTCGGATTGACAAATAATTTCCCTCCAATATTAAGGCTATCCTTCATTTCAGCATCCATTTTTACCGGATAGTAGTATTTGTTCATTAATTCAACTATTACAGGGTGTGTGAAGGTTGTTTTGTCCATGTGTTTGCACCAGCCGCACCAATCGGTATATACATCAACAAAGATTTTTTTTGGCGCAACCTGAATTGAACCTAAAGCCTGAGTAAAATTCATCCAATTGATTTTATAGGGCACAAACCCTTCCATGGTATTTGGTTGAGCTATGTTTCCTTTAAAACTTTTTTGAAAATCTTCCCAGGTGGAAGTTTTATAGGAATTATCGCCAAAAAAATGCAAAATTGGTTCCAGTTGCGCCGGCTGTAAATAACCCTGTACAGGAGTTAAAATATTTAAATCTTCATCTATATATACCAAAGTAGGGTAGGCTATGTTCCCGTTTAACAATGCAATTTGATAGGTGAATTCATGTGTTGAATTTCTTCCGCCCGATTTGGTTTTATCAAAACCCGGGTTAGTAAATGTTTTCCC
>CANHPJ010000073.1 GCA_947462515.1 Bacteroidota bacterium
CGCATCAAGATTAGATAATTTTAGCTCACAGATTACATAGCTTTTCGCAGAACGATTGATCAACAAATAAATCTGCGTAATCTGCGTAATCAGCGAGGGAAAAAAGTTCGTTTTAGAATTAGATTTAAGTGTTTGTTTTGAATAAACCGTCACTCGAGATTAAATTAGTTTTAGCTCGCAGATTACGCAGATTTTCGCAGAACGATTGATCAACAAATAAATCTGCGAGATCAGCGAAATCAATGAGGGAAATAAGTTCTATATATAAATAGATTTAAGAGTTTAGTTTGAATAAACTGTCGCATCAAGATTAGATAATTTTAGCTCACAGATTTTCGAAGAATAACGATTATTCAAATTAAGTTTAATCAGTCATCAAATAATGGTATTATAATAACTTATAATGTTTACAGATTTATTTAATCAATATAACTGGGAAGAAACAAAGCAGAGCATCTATAGCAAAACAGCTAGTGATGTAGATCTTGCTTTGCATAAAACCGGAGCAAGAACACTTGAAGATTTTAAGGCATTGATTTCTCCGGCTGCAGCAGGTCATCTTGAACAAATGGCAACCTTGAGTAATCAATTAACTCAAAAAAGATTTGGTAAAACCATACAGATGTATGCTCCGATGTATCTCTCTAATGAGTGCCAGAATATTTGTACCTATTGCGGTTTTAGTTTAGATAATAAAATTAAGCGCACTACACTTACTGATAAACAAATATTAAGAGAAACAGAAGCCATAAAAGCATTGGGTTTCGATCATGTTCTACTTGTGACCGGAGAGGCTAACAAGGTTGTAGATGTTCCCTATTTCAAAAAAGCATTGGAGCTGATGCGTCCGCATTTTTCAAATATATCCATGGAAGTGCAGCCATTGGATCAAGGGGAATATGAAGAGTTGATACCTTATGGTTTAAATTCGGTATTGGTTTATCAGGAAACCTATCATCAGGAAGATTATAAATTACATCATCCTAAAGGTAAAAAGTCGAACTTTTATTATCGTCTCGAAACCCCGGATAGATTGGGTAAGGCGGGTATTCACAAAATAGGTTTGGGTGTATTAATCGGGCTAGAAGACTGGCGTACCGATTCTTTTTTTACCGCATTGCATCTGGATTATCTCGAAAAAAAATTCTGGAAAACTAAATATTCAATCTCTTTTCCAAGGCTCAGGCCCGCAGAGGGGATTTTGGAACCCAAAGTGATTATGAATGATCGTGAACTGGCTCAATTGATTTGTGCATACAGAATCTTTAATCAGGAAATTGAATTAAGTATATCCACTCGCGAGAATCAGAAATTTAGAAACAATATATTTAAATTGGGTATAACTACCATGAGTGCCGGTTCAAAAACCAATCCTGGTGGTTATGCAGTTGAACAGGAATCTTTGGAGCAGTTCGAGATTGACGACAAGCGAACTCCTGAAGAGGTTGCAAATGTTTTAAAACAAAATGGTTATGAACCCATCTGGAAAGACTGGGATAGAAGTTATTCTTAAATTACTATAACATGGAACATCTTAAAAAGCTTCAACAAGAAATTAGTCCGCTAAGAGATAAGTTATTAAATCATAGACTTTATTCTCAAATGGAAACACTGGAAGATATAAAAATATTTACCCAGCATCATGTGTTTGCTGTCTGGGATTTTATGTCTTTGTTAAAAGCCATGCAGGCAAATCTTACCTGCATTTCTACTCCATGGATTCCTATTGGTAGCGCTAGAACAAGGAGGATGGTTAATGAAATTGTTCTGGGCGAAGAAACCGATGTTGATATTGATGGAAACCCGGCAAGTCATTTTGAATTGTATTTAGATTCAATGCGACAGTTCAATGCTTCTTTAGATCAAATAAATGAGCTTATTAATCAAATTATTAATGGCAAAAGTGTAGATCAGGCTCTTCAAAACTTAGGTGTTTCAAAGGCTGTTAAAGAGTTTGTTGGATTCACCTTTTCAATAGTTAATGAAAATAAAATCCATAAAATAGCTGCTGCTTTTACCTTTGGCCGTGAAGATTTAATTCCTGATTTGTTCAGAGGCCTGGTGTCTGATTTAAACACCCGCTTTCCAAATAAGCTTGGTAAAATGATTTATTACCTCGACAGACATATTGAAGTGGATGACGGTGTGCATGGCCCTATGGCTTTGCAAATGATGGAAGAGCTTTGTAAAGATGATGATCAATTATGGTTAGAGTGTATTGAAGTTTCAAAAAAATCCCTGGAAAAACGAATTGCGCTTTGGGATGAAATTGCATCAAAAATCGAGGGATCCAAATCATCAGAAGAAATTCTAATGAGTAAATCGGTATAGTTCATTAGTATGCTCAGCAATCAGGAAATAGCAAGATACAATCGCCATATCATTTTACCCGAACTTGGACTTGAAGGGCAGCAGAAGCTTAAGAATGCAGCTGTTTTAGTGATAGGTGCGGGTGGTTTAGGTTGCCCTGTCTTACAATACCTTACTGCTGCAGGGGTAGGGACAATCGGGATTGTTGACGATGATATCGTTGATGAAAGCAATCTACAACGACAGATACTTTATAATATTGAAGATATAGGGAAGCACAAAGCAGAAATTGCTGCTAAAAAGCTTTCCCTTCAAAATCCTTTTGTTTGTTTTAATGTTTATATAGAGCGATTAAATAAACAAAATGCCTTAAGCTTTTTCGAGCGTTACGACCTGATAATTGATGGTTCTGATAATTTTCCTACGCGTTATTTAGTTAACGATGCCTGCGTAATTTTAAACAAGCCCTTGGTATTTGGCTCTATTTTTAAGTTTGAAGGTCAGGTAAGCGTTTTTAATTTTGAAAACGGACCTACTTACCGCTGTCTTTTTCCCGATCAACCTGATGATTCACCTAATTGTTCCGAAATTGGTGTTGTTGGTGTTTTGCCCGGAATAATTGGCAGTTTACAAGCTAATGAAGCCATTAAAATTATCACTGGAATAGGGGAGGTGTTGTCAGGAAAACTTATGATTTTCGATGCCTTGACCTTGCATTTCCAAATGCTTCACTTTAATGCGAATCCACAAAATAAATTGATAACCCAATTGGGCGACTATATTGAGCTTTGCGATGCTTTTCCTTTTAAGATAAATGAAATATCGATAGCAGAGTTAAAGTCGAAAATTAATTCAGGTGAAGATATTCAGATTGTTGACGTTAGAGAGCCTCACGAATTTGAGATTTTTAATATTAATGGGGAGCTAATTCCTTTGGATACTCTAATTGAAAATCAACACAAAATTTCCAAAACAAAACAAGTAATTGTTCATTGTCAGAGGGGTTCAAGAAGCATAGCCGCCATTAAATTATTGAATAAAAACAATAATACCTCCAATCTTTATAATTTGATTGGAGGTATTGAGAATTGGAATGAATGCCAAACTTCGATCTAACGCTGAATTATTCGATACTATAAGAAATCGTTGGCCAAATTAGCCAGTTCAGATCTTTCTCCTTTTTCAAGTGTAATGTGAGCATACAATGGTTGATTTTTTAATCTGTCAATCAAATAGGATAAACCATTACTTTGACTGTCCAGGTATGGAGTGTCAATTTGAAAAATATCTCCCGTAAACACAATTTTTGTTCCTTCTCCTGCTCTTGTAATTATGGTTTTAACTTCATGCGGGGTCAGGTTTTGAGCTTCGTCAACGATAAAGAAAATATTTGATAAGCTCCTACCGCGAATATAAGCAAGCGGACAAATAACGACTTTTTCATTTTCAACCATTTCGTTTATTTGTTTAAACTCCTTGTCTTTTTCGCTGTACTGATTTTTAATAAATTTTAAATTGTCCCATAATGGCTCCATATAAGGGTTAATTTTGGATTTGATATCTCCGGGAAGGAATCCAATATCTTTATTGCTTAAGGGAACAATAGGTCTTGCTAAATATATTTGCTGATAGTTTCTCTTTTGATCCAAGGCTGCCGCCAAAGAGAGTAATGTTTTTCCTGTTCCCGCCACTCCTTGAATAGTTACCAGGCTGATTTGCGGGTTTAATAGGGCATCTAAAGCAAATGCTTGTTCGGCATTTTTTGGATGAATTCCATATGCCGCAGTTTTGTGAACTCGCTCCAGTAAGTTTGTGTTTGGATTATAATAAGAAAGAACAGATTGCTGTTCGTTTCTTAAAATATAATAATGATTTAATAAGGGTTTTTGTTTTCCAAAAATCTTGGTCGGGTCGCAGAATCCCTTTTCATAAATCTCATTAATAGCTTCAATAGAAACTTTTTCTAATGACGTTCTTCCTGTATATAATTCATTGGTGTCCTTAACTTTACCCGTTTCATAGTCTTCGGCAATTAAATTCAGCGATTTGGCTTTTATCCTAAGGTTGATGTCCTTGGTAACCATAATCACTTTTTTATTCGGATTTGTTTCTGAAACATGAAGTGCACAGTTCAGTATACGATGATCGGCTTTGCGCTCTCCAAATACCTTTTCAGCATCAATTTTAGCATTCTGAAGCATTTCTATCCTGAACATCCCATGACCTTTTCCTCCAATTTTTACCCAGTCCTGAAGCGTTCCTTTTCCGGATAATTTATCGATGAATCGGATGAATTCTCGGGCCTCAAAATTGATGGTGTCATTTCCTTTTTTGAAATTGTCAAGTTCTTCTAAAACCGTTATAGGAACCACTACATCATGCTCTTTGAAGTTTTTTACGGCATTGTGGTCATACAAAATAACCGAAGTATCTAAAACGAATATTTTTTTCTCGGATTCCATAAGGCGTAGTTTTTTTCTTAAATTTAAGATATAAAATACTAATTAGATGTGTTTTATGTGTTAAATTAATTAACAATCAAATGTTTTTAATTAAATGCTTCTCACTTTAGTATAGCAAATAACCCGCCTTGTTAGTAAGCTTTATGAGTCTTTTCTTTAAGACTATAATAAAATCTTGTTGCTCGTTTTGCTTTTATTTTTTTTATATCCATTTATCTCGGATGTTTTCAGCTATGAACTATTCTGTTGGTATTGTGATGCAACAAAAAAGCCTGGTAATTTTACCAGGCTTTTAGTTATAAATTGTTTAATATCATGTCTTCTATTTCTTTGCTGTCCCACTTGTCTTCTATTCCCGGTATAGCCATAATCTTTTCCATAATTCCATCTTGTCTTATGCCTTCTGCTAAGGCCTCAGAGTAAGGTATGTCACTAAAGGTTACCATAGAGTATAATGGCATCCATTTTTCAGGGAATTTCTGGAAGATTTTTGCTTCTATTTTTTTTCTGAGCAGGAAAACAGGATCTCCAACTAAATCCCTCATTTCAATGAAGTTTCTCAAGGCCAGCTCTGCAATAGCATCTGCATCGGGCTTTCTTACCTTTGAAAACTCGGGGAACAAAGTGCTTAAATTTCCGTTGTGTTCGTCAAATAATCTGTTTAATACAGTGCAATCCTCAAAGCCTGAATTCATTCCTTGTCCATAGAAAGGAACAATGGCATGAGACGCATCACCAAGTAACATTAGTTTGTCTTTGTAATTCCAAGGCTCGCATTTAATTAAAACCAAACTAGCAGTAGGATTATGAAAATAATCATGTATTAAAGTTGGCATCAACTCAAATGTGTCCGGGAAAATTTCGGTGAAGAAACTTACTAAATCGGCTTCTGTTTTAATGGAGTTGAATGATCTTTCTCCATCAAACGGGAAAAATAAGGTACAGGTAAAACTTCCATCTTGATTTGGAAGTGCTATCAACATATATTCACCTCTTGGCCATATGTGTAAAGCGTTTTTTTCCATTTTCCAGCTTCCATCTGCGTTCGCCGGAATCGTCAACTCTTTGTATCCGTGTTTTAAATAAGTTTGAGAATAATCAAAACGGTCATTCATTTGCATTTTTAGTCTGGCAGCAGAGAAAGCACCATCTGTACCAAATATGCAGTCACCATAAACCTTCTTTTTTTGATTTACCTTTAAGTTCTCTAAAACTACTTCATTGCTCTCTAAATCAACATCTAAACAGCGTTCGTTGAAGTAAATCTCAACATCAGGCTGCTTTTCAGCAAGTTCCATTAACTTGCAATTTAATTCTCTTCGCGAAACCGAATAAATGGCTTCGTTTTCTTTGCCATATTGCTGATATGTTAATTCTCCTTTAACACTGTGAATCATTCTACCATACATAGGAATGGAAATTTTGCGTATTTCATCGCCAATGCCTATTCCGTCCAATGCTGTCCAGCCTCTGTCAGAAAGAGCCATGTTTATAGATCTTCCAGCCACTATTTGTTCTTTTCTCATGTCAGGTCTGCGTTCGAAAATGCTTACCTTATAACCTCTTTTCGACATGTAAATTGACAATAATGAGCCTACTAATCCTGCACCTAAAATGGTAACTTTTCCCTTGTTCATATTTATGTTTTTAACAGATTTTAAATTTATGTTTTGTTCGGTTTTTATTGTTTTAATTTATGATACAGATGAAAGTGCGTTTTCTAAAATCTGTCCAAATCGCCAGGCATCTTCAAATGAATTATAAAGAGGCACTGGTGCCACTCTTATAACATTTGGCTCTCTCCAGTCAGAAATAACTCCCTCCTTAAGCAAGGTGTTAAACAATGATTTCCCTCTGCCATGTGCGACAATAGAAAGCTGACAACCTCTATTTTTCTTGTCTCTTGGGGTTATAATTTCCAGTTTATAATTGTCTGGTTGTTTAGCACTTATCTCATCAATGATAAATTCTAAATAGGCTGTTAATTTATCTCGTTTTTCGCAAAGTGCATCCATTCCAACTTCGTTAAAAATTGCTACCGCAGCCTTATGCGCCGCCATGGATAATACCGGAGCGTTAGACATTTGCCATCCCTCTGCAGTCTCAATTGGATCGAAACCTTTTTCCATCAAGAATCTATTTTTTTTGTTCTGTCCCCACCATCCTGCAAATCTAGGTAGATCTTTGTTTTTGGCATGTTTTTCGTGAATATATACCCCCGAAACACCACCTGGTCCTGAGTTAAGGTATTTATAACTACACCACGCTGCAAAATCAACGTTCCAGTCGTGAAGCTGCATCTTTAAATTTCCAGCCGCATGAGCCAAGTCAAAGCCTACTTTGGCACCTACCTTATGACCGGCCTCTGTTATAGTCTTCATATCAAAAACCTGTCCCGTAAAATAGTTTACCCCGCCAATCATAACTAGAGCCAGCTCTTCTCCAAGTTCATTTATTTTTGAAAGAATGTCTTCAAGTCTAATCGTATACTCTCCTGTTCTTGGCGAAATTTCTACTATCGCATTATCCGGGTCAAGGCCATGAAATCTAACTTGGGATTCCAAAGCATATTGATCTGAAGGAAAAGCTTTTGCCTCACAAAGAATTTTGAATCTTTTTTCACTTGGTTGATAAAACGTTACCATTAACAAATGAAGATTGACAGTAAGTTGATTCATGGCTACAACTTCATGAGGCA
>CANHPJ010000074.1 GCA_947462515.1 Bacteroidota bacterium
AATGGCCCGGAATTTCAGATGCCTTTAAAACAGTAAACTTTACCTACGATCATAATTTAGAACTTTATAATGCTGCAATAGGTATACTTGTTACCCAAGACAATTCAGGAAGTGGCGGTTTGCGTTTTACCAATTTTTCGGGAATATATGCCCATCATATCAATTTAAATAAATTCTGGACTCTTAAACCAGCTCTGCAAATTGGACAATCAATCAAGGATATTGATTTGAACAGATTAACTTTTGGCAGCCAAATATACAATGGAGGGGGAATACCCTCAAACATAATTAGCCAGTACCAAAAAGTTAAATATGAAGATTTCGCCGCCGGTGTATTACTTTATTCAAGCAAAATTTGGTCGGGTTTATCTGTTCATCATATCAATAGGCCCGAACAATCACTATTAGGAGGTAAAGTAGCCACTTTACCCGCCAAATTTTCATTGCATGGTGGCATGCGACATACATTGAGTTCGGGAACATATAATCGCGACTTGGTAATGGCGTTCAATTATAAAGCACAAGGAAAATTCGATCAGCTTGACATAGGCTGTTATTACGAGCAACTTCCTATTGCTATTGGGCTATGGTACAGAGGCTTACCGTTAAAACAATACCAACCGGGTTATGGCAACCGCGAAGCCTTGATTTTTATGACTGGTTATACCATTAGATTTCTTAAGGTGGCATATAGTTATGACTATACCATCTCTAAACTTAACGGTACTACCTTTGGATCGCATGAATTGTCCTTAACTTATGAGTTTATGGATAAAAGAAAACGACTCGGCAAGGGTAGAAAATTTGTTCCTTGCGCCAAATTTTAAATAATTAAACTGCTAATCAGTTAATTGTTTTTAAGATCTTCTTTGTTTTTAGCGTTCCATTTAAATACAAGGCAAATACATATATGCCCGAACTCATATCATACTGAAGCCCATTTAAATTATATACATGTCTTCCCGGCTTTTGTATCTCATCTACTAGAGTATACATTTTATTACCGAACACGTCAAATAAAGCTGCCTGCACATTAGTTTCTGAAGCTATTTGATAGGAAATTTGTGTTTCAGACACAAAAGGATTTGGATAGGCACTAATTCCATCAAAATCAAAATATCCGAAGCCTATTTCATTGCAAACATCTGGAGTTAACAGGGTCATGGGTCTGAAATTGCATATTCCACTCTGTGAACTATTACTTATTACCAATGCCGCACAAGCTAAATTATTTGTATTCAATTCTCTTTTTACCAGACCGGCTGTTATACTAAAATGCATCAAATCTTTGCTGTTTATTACATGTCCTAATTGATGTCCGTGACCCAGCTCATGAAGGGCAATGGTCTCTAAATCAAATCTGGTTCCAATGCTAGTGGTAGTAGAAAAATTCCAATTGGCCTGATCATCAAAAACAATATCTAATTCAGACACAAACCATTTACCTTTTTCACACGTGGAATAATAGCTGTAACATATTCCTAACACTCCCTCGGGAAGTTCTGAATTTTTGTCAAATCTTATTACGTTAACATTGTCTTTTTCTATTTTATCTGTAGGTGTATTATCCCCCAAGGTCCAAGTAACAAGGCTAGAACACCGCCATTTTGTAAACGCCCTTAAAAAAGCGGCTTTGGCATCTGCGTTTATTTCAAAATCAGGATGCATTTGCCAAGAATAACCTCCTCCAGACTGATTAATAAATCGACCTTGATAATCTGATTGAGGAACATTTGAATAGGCATAACTAACTTGCAAGGTTTTTAAACTCGTTCCTGTTGTGCCATTAACAACCTGAAACTTTCCTGTACCTGCATTTTCAGGAACCTCAACAATAATTTCATTGTCTGATCGACTTATATACTGCTGCTCAAGAGGCTCAATCTTGGTTTTCCCTCCATCATCGGCATTGCTGAATTTAACAGTCGCATTGGTTCCAAAACTCTTACCCCTTATGGTTAATATTGATTTTGTACCTGCAGAAATGGTATCCGGGAAAAATTCAGAAATAACAGGCGCAGCCCTGCCGATTTTCTCCACTTTGGAATAATCAAAAGGTTTAATTTCCCTTGCCTTTTGTCCGGTGAACTTAAAAATATCTTTATATACCTGATTCATAGATCCATAATTCTGAAATAAATCTGAAACCATGGCATCGGTTTCACTGTATCTAATAAATCCTTGCTTGCTCGAAAAAGCTTCATAATTTAAATCCTTTGCAGTGTCTGAATTTATTTTGTCATCAGAAACTGCTTTCAACATAAATATCCCCACCTCATTTGCCTTTAATGTCAACAGGTTTGTTGCCTTTATCATCTGCTGCCCAACTATTCCCCCCTTAGTAATTATGTTTATTTCGGTTTCAGATAAATGGCCCTTTAAGATTTTAAATATTTCTATTTTATTTGAGGAGTAAATCATAGTTTTATCTTTATTCCAATACGATGAAATAGCCTTCACCCTCCCCTCTATTATGATTGAGGAGGAATTTACTCGCTCTGCAAATGGAATCTCAAAAACAGAACATTGAGAATAGCCTTGCAAAACCAAGCTGCTTAATAAAAAAACCAAACTTAGTATTCTATTAATTTTTAATTTCATTTTTAATTCTCTGATTATTGAGTTTTTAGATCTATTGATTAATTAATATTATTCTTGCTGCTGAAAGAAACTAAAATTCACTTTACCATAAACCTTGCTAAAAAGAAACTTTTCATGCGATGAGAAATCAATGTTTTCATCGTGCTCTATAATAAGCCAACCGTTTGCCTGAAGTATTTTCTTTTCAAAGACTAAATCCGGGATAGTTGTTATCCCTTCCAAAGCATAAGGAGGATCGGCAAAAATTAAGTCATAACAAGCTGTTGTGGTTTTCAAATACCTAAAAACATCTTGCTTAATTACCTTGGCATTTGTAATACCGATTGTTTGTATCGTTTTTTGAATAAACGTATAGCAATGGTAATTAATATCAACACAGCTTATAAATTTAGCTCCACGTGATGCAAATTCATATGCTATATTTCCGGTGCCGCTAAATAAATCAAGAATATTAAGATCCTCTAAATTTAAGTTGTTTTCTAAAATATTAAACAGAGATTCTTTGGCGTAATCTGTGGTAGGCCGAACAGGAAGATTTGATGGTGCTATTATCTTTTTGCCTTTATATAAACCCCTTATTATTCTCATTTTAATGAATCAGACTTTGATTAAACAGTGTGAAATAAAAATGATCAGGAATTTCGTAAAACCCATAAGAAAACTCAAACATATCATTGCGATCAACAAAACTTACATCTCTTATGTATTTGCATATAATACTGTATAAAGCTGAATTTTTCTCTATCTCACCTATTAATTTCAACTTTAAGTTTTCAGGATTAAGTTTTAATTGTTCGCATACAAAAAGCAGAAAATAAACAAAATCCTCGCTACTCTGATAATCAAACGAATTATAAAAAATCAAGTCCTTCTTATCCAATAAAACTACCTCAAAATTAAACTCCCCAACATTTACAAATAATGTTGCCTCTGTTAATGTGTTTTTATTGTTTGATAATAAACTCTCTATTAAACAGGTAGCATGATGCACTATTTTTGCAGTAGGAAAATTGCTTTTTATCCAACTCTCAAATACCGCATCAAAGGCATAAATGTTTACTGCTTCTATATTTTTTAGAATATCGAAAAACACACTTTCCTGTTCAGAAATTTCTGCATTATACCTTAAATAGTCTTTAGCCTTATCCTTTTCGAAAAGTGGCAAAGGAACCAAAACGGATTTTTTACCGCAATATGCTATGTTAATCGTTTTAAAAGGCTGATGCAGAATTTGCTCATCTAAAAAAACTTTTTCCATTTCGTAAACCGCCTCATCAACTGTTTTGGCTTTTAAGAAGGAAAATGATTTTAAATAAAGAAATTTATTTCTGGAAACATTCAATATAGTAAATGAAAAACCACTTAATCCAAATTGAATGGATAAATGACATGCCCTTATTGACTCTTGCGACAAATCAAATGACTCATCTTTAATATTTACTATGGTTTTGGTGCTACTCACAATTGATATTTATTTGTCTAATTATAAATATGAGGTAATTTAAGTATTGAATTTAAGAAATAATGTCAAAGCTACAATATTTAAGTTTAAAATTTCAGGCCTTCCCATCTGCATATATTATGAGTAAACACAATATAACAAAGGGAATAGTTAGCTTTTAAAGAGCACAAGTCAGTTTAAAATTAAATTAATTTTATCTTAAAAACATTGATATTTGTAAAGAACAAAAATAAAAATAACCCCTTCAAATAATTAACTTTACAGTAATTGTAAAATTTAAAATATAATTAAAATCCCCTTGATCAATCCTAAAATCATAGAATCCCTATTACTTAATAATTTTCCTCATCAACCCACTATAAGCCAGGAAAAATTAATAGAAAAGCTGTCTTTGTTTTTGTTTAATCCCGAACCAAATAACCTCTTTATTTTAAAAGGATATGCCGGTACCGGAAAAACAACGGCCATAAGCGCAGTAGTAAATGCCTTGCCGGCAATAAATCTATCTGCAGTTTTACTGGCCCCAACCGGACGGGCAGCAAAGGTATTATCTAATTACTCTGGAAAACAAGCTTTTACCATTCACAAAAAAATTTACCGTAAAACCGTTGGCTTTGGTGGCGAAGTGAGATTTTCATTAACGGACAACAAACACTCTGAAACAATCTTTATTGTAGATGAAGCCTCTATGATTGCTGACACAGGAGGATTGAGTGAAGGCTATTTCGGCAATGGTAGCCTGCTGGAAGATCTTTTATCATTCGTTTTTCAGGGGCACAATTGCCGCTTAATACTTATTGGCGATGGCGCTCAGCTACCCCCTGTTGGTCAGGTAATAAGCCCTGCACTAAATGCCGATTACCTCAATAAAAATTTTTCTTTAGCCATAAGTACTCATGAGCTAAGTGAGGTAATGAGACAGAAGGAAGATTCCGGAATACTTGAAAACGCGACCAAAATAAGGTCATTACTTTATAATGAAGGGGGATTTACACCAAAATTTAGCACAAAAAATTTTAAAGACATCATAAAAATTAATGGCACAGAATTGGAAGATGCTCTTAATGATTGTTATTCAAAATATGGCGCAGAAGACACCATGGTGATATGCCGATCAAACAAACGATCGAACTTGTTTAATCAACAAATACGAAATCGTATTTTATGGAAAGAAGAAGAACTTTCGGCGGGAGATTATATTATGGTGGTTAAAAACAACTACTTCTGGCTGCCTGAAAAATCACCGGCCGGATTTATAGCCAACGGGGATATTATAGAAGTGCTAAAAGTAAAAAACATAGGCGAAATGTATGGATTTAGATTTGCTGATGCCACCATAAGACTTATTGACTACCCTAATGAACCAAGCATAGAAACAAAACTATTACTTGATACAATAAGCTCTGAAAATCCTGCATTAACCCAAACTGAAAACAAAAAACTTTACGAAGAAGTGCTAAATGATTATATTCACATAACAGATCGCACCAAACGATTAAAAGAAATTAAAGAAAATCCTTTTTTTAATGCGCTACAAATTAAATTTGCCTACGCTGTTACCTGCCATAAAGCTCAAGGCGGACAATGGCCAGCCGTATTTGTCGACCAAGGTTATCTTACCAAAGAAATGCTAAATACTGAATACATTCGGTGGCTATACACAGCCATTTCAAGGGCAAGTGAAAAATTATATTTGGTGAATTTTAATGAGGAATTTTTTAGCTGAAACTACAATTAACAGCAGAATAGCCAAAATGAATAACTGATACTAGTGCTGTAATTTTTAATTAGGAAAACATGATAAAAGCATTTTTTAAATATTATTTTAAAAGAAGGGGATGGAAAATTCAAGGAGGCATACCTCCCGAAATTAAAAAATGCGTTATAATTGGAGCTCCGCACACCAGTAACTGGGACTTTTTTTATGGCGTTGGCGCACTTGGATGGTTCAACATTGATGTGAAATATCTAGCAAAAAAAGAATTATTTGTGTTTCCATTCAAAAAAATGTTTACCTCTTTGGGTGGCATTGCCGTTGATAGAACTAAAAGTGGCAGCTTAGTGGACGATATCATTACCATGTTTAATAAAACAGAAAATTTAATCGTTTTAATACCTGCCGAAGGCACCAGGAAAAAAGTAAGAAAATGGAAAACGGGCTTTTACAGAATTGCTGTTGGCGCCAATGTGCCCATAATGATGGGCTACCTCGATTATAAAACCAAAACCACCAACTTAGGACCAGCTTTTTATCCTACAGGAAATATAGAAGCGGACTTTGAATACATCCGTAATTTTTATAAAGATGTAAATGCCAAAATACCCGAAAATTTTAGTCTGCCTTACCTCGATTAATTTGCATAAGGTTTAATTAAAAAGGAAAGCAGGAAAAACAAAATGAACTAAAAAGCCCTAACTGCCCTTACGTAGTTTTGAGAAAACTTACTCAAATCAGACTGACTGCCAAGATTGAAATTCTGCATCCAGGCTTCATTATAGCTGCTTTCGCTCGAGCTCCAATAATAATTAATAGCAAAACCATTAATTAGTCCCTTGTTTAAATATAGTTTATTCAATTCCTCTTTACTTGGCAAATACCAATCGGTAAAACCATTCAACTGCAAATCGGCGCACAATTTGGCAGCATAATTTCCAGCCCCTTGAATGGCTACAATGGCATCCGTATTTCCACTTCCTTTTCCTATAGCGGTCCCAACAGCTCCCGTTGCCACATCATTGCCATTATACCATTGTATTCCGGTACTTTGGTCAGAAGGGGCAGCAATAATACCATGTGGCACATTGGCATCATAGCCGGAGTCACCTGCCTGCAATAAATAAGCAATAACACCTCCCTGATAAGCCTGCCCAACAGTGAGTATTAGCGGCGAAGAGGTAACAAAACTTACCTCCGTGCCATAGCCAGTTCCTGCACTATTGGTAGCATATGCCCTGGCATAATAAGTTGTATTTGATATTAAACCCGACAACGTGGAAGAAAAGGTTCCCATACCACTACCATCTGAAGTTTTAAAGTTAGAAATATTCGGATTTGGACTTGTATTATAACAAACTCCTCTGGCAGTAATTTCTGCTCCTCCATCATCTATTATTTTTCCACCACTCATTGCTGTAGAAGTAGTTATGAACGAGGCAACTGTGGTACTGCACTTTGGCAACACGATAGGGCAAGGCCCCCACGTAGGTTTGCCATCGCAAAAGGTTAATGTCTGCCCTTTAGTACCGGGACTAACCATCACCCACTCTTTTCCATTCCAATATTGTATTTCACCTTCGGCTTTGCCTTCAGGCATTATTCCATTAAGTCCATTGCATATGTATTTTGTCAATGTACCCTGAACCTCTGATGCATCGAGTATGCC
>CANHPJ010000075.1 GCA_947462515.1 Bacteroidota bacterium
AATAGTATAGTTATTTCTAAAATCATAGTTGGCATAAGTTATTAATCGATTCTTATAGCAGCCTTAGATGAGGTTTAATTTTATGATAAATTTTTATTTAAAATTTGAGTGTTTGTTTGGTTAAATTGGTCTTTAAATTTTTATTAAACTAAAAAGATTTGATTTTTTTATTTTAGATCTTGGTCAGAGGTGTTACTAAATATAATTATATTGTCTTCAAAAAATGCATTCATTTCGATGCAAATGATTTATCCAAAATAATGTAATAGTTTTAATAAATATTTATTGACTTATGGAACAGGAAACAACATTGAATATCCCCTATAATATGCATGAAGAAGATTGGTTTGAGCTTCGCAAAGTATATGTTTCAATGCCAGGGTGGATAGGTTTTGAATCAGAGGATTGCGCCTATTGGTTCGGTAAAACGGAAGATGAAATGCATATAGAAGCTTCTGTAGAACCTTCGGGACTGGTGTTAAGTGGTTTTATGGATGATGCAGCATGGGAAAAATGGATAGAAGAGTTTATTCAGAAATCATCTGTTGCGCTCGAATACGAAGTAAAAGAGATTGGCAATACGTATTAAAATTGGTTTAATTTCTTGAGATAAATATTTTCAAGTATCATTTTCTAAAAGTTATGATTAAAAGCTTTAATGCGGCTAATAGCATCCGTTCAATAATTTTATTCTCTTTTCTCGTTTTTTATTCTTGTAAGAAGAATGATCCAAAGCTTCAGGCTAAAACAGATGAACAAATAATAAGCTCCTATATTGCCAGTAATAAACTTGTGGCAAAGGCAACAGGATCTGGATTATATTATGTAATTAGTTCTCAAGGAATCGGGCCAAATCCTGTTCAAAGCTCCACAGTAACGGTAAGTTACAAAGGTTATTTGACGAATGGTTCAGTTTTTGACCAAAGTAATTCATCTGGTATTTCTTTTAGTTTGAATTCAGTAATAAAAGGATGGCAGGAAGGGATACCATTATTTAAACAAGGGGGTAAAGGTAAGCTAATAATTCCTTCTGCTTTAGCCTATGGAAGTCAGTCTGTTGGGGGAATACCGGCAAATTCGGTTCTGATTTTTGATATTGAGTTGATTGCTGTTCGTTAAAACAGCAGTATTTAAACTATTAAAATACTTTTTCTAAAAATATGTATAAGATTATAAATGAATTTCTGGAGGTTTCAGTAAAGTCATCGGGTGCAGAATTATGCAGTATAAAGTCGGTAAAAACAGGCAAAGAATTTATGTGGGATTCCAATCCTGAAATATGGGGTAGTAGTTCACCTATATTATTTCCAATTGTTGGAGGATTGAGAAATAATTCCTTTTATTATAAGGGGAAAAGCTATAGTTTACCACGTCATGGTTTTGTAAGAAATAATAATAAAATTGTTTTGTCCGAAGAAACTTCAGACAGTTTGTCGTTTTTTTTAAAATACAGTGAAGAAACATTAAAAAACTATCCTTTTAAATTTGAGTTTTCCACAAAATATACACTTCACCAAAACAAAATAATTATAGGTACAAGAGTTTATAATACTGGGGATGAAGCTATGTTTTTTTCATTGGGGGCTCATCCCGCTTTTCAATGCCCATTAAATGACCAAGAGGCATATGAGGATTATTTTCTGGAGTTTGAAAAAGAAGAAACTTCAAGTACCTATCTGCTCGATGAAAATGGGCAGGTGACATCAGATACAATGCCAGTAATGAACAGGTCAAAAACGCTTAATTTGTATAAGGGGATTTTTGATAAAGATGCCTTGATTTTTAAGGATTTAAAATCAAGAAAAGTAAGCTTGAAAAGTAAAAAATCTTCATCGGTGATTTCAATAAATTATGAAGGATTTCCTTATTTGGGGATTTGGGCCAAGCCAAACGCTAATTTTGTTTGCATTGAGCCTTGGCTTGGAATTGCTGATAGTTCTTCATCGGATCAAAATTTCGAGACAAAGGAGGGCATTATGTCACTTCAATCAAAAAAAACATTTGATGTTTTTTATGAAATTTCAATCGAGGAATAATTTTCCTTGAGATTCAGTTAATTAAAATTAATTTCAATGTTATATTTACAGTTAAATTTTAAAAATTAATCTGTTCTTTATGGCAAAAATCACATTAAAAGGAAATGTTATCAATACACTAGGCGAATTGCCAAAAGTTGGACAATTGGCGCCAGATTTTGAATTAGTGAAAAATGATTTGTCAAAGGTGTCACTTAAAGATTTTTCTGGGAAAAGACTTTTATTAAACATTTTTCCTAGCATAGATACAGGAATATGCGCAGCATCTGTTCGAGAGTTTAATAAACAGGCAGCGAGCATAGAAAAAACCAGTGTGCTATGTGTTTCAAGAGATCTACCTTTTGCGCAGGCTCGTTTTTGCGGTGCAGAAGGTTTGCAAAATGTCATTACCTTGTCAGATTTCGCAACCGGTAATTTCGGAAAAAATTACAATCTAGAAATTCAGGAAGGAGCATTATCGAATTTGCATTCAAGGGCGGTAATTGTTCTGGACGAAACAGGTAAAGTAATTTATAACGAGCAGGTTCCCGAAATAACTCAAGAGCCAAATTATCAGGCGGCTTTAAAAGCCTTGATGTAGGCTAGTTAGTATTATTAGACCAAATGCATTCGTTGTTTTTTAACGTGGGCATTTGGTCTAATTTTTTAAATGGTTAATTCTCTTTTTCCAGGATTTAATGCCTCAATTATTGTTGTTGTTTTATATTAGGCATTAATCAATTACAAAAATTTCTACTTTTTGAAGCCCCTTTCTAATTATGCCAAGTCTTCTGGCGGCTTCCTGAGTTAGGTCTATAGATCGTTTGCTTTTTTTTGGTAAACGGTCATTTACTCTAACAATCACAAATTCCTTCGTGTTTAAATTGGTTACTTTTACTTTGGTTCCGAAGGGTAGGTGTTTATGTGCGGCAGTTAAACTGTCATTGTTGAATTTTTCGCCGCTTGAGGTTTTTCTTCCATTGAATTTCAGATGATAATAACTGGCAATACCCTGGTAAACCGAATCTGCTTTTTGGGCTTTGGACTCTTTGGAAGTAAGTAGAATAAAAATAAACAAGATGGTAAAACAATATTTCATTATAAATTGTTTAAAAGTGAAATTTTTGAGCCTTAATAGACTTGTTTTTCTTACGCGAGAACTTTAGGAATGTTTCATCTATATTTTAATCCTTTTTTAACCTTGCTAAGATGTGGGTTTTCAGCATTTTATTTTCAAAATATACATTCATTAATAAACAAAAGTTGTTAGTTTTGTTTTTGTAAAGTAAATTCGAACTTATTTTCAAAAAAATTGAGCGATAGTATTGTAATAATTCCTACCTACAACGAAAAGGAAAACATTGAGAAGATGATCCGGAAGGTTTTTTCTCTTGATAAAGTATTTCATTTGCTCATAGTGGATGATGGTTCTCCGGATGGAACAGCTCAAATAGTAAAAGATTTGATGAAAGAGTTTGTAGGCAAACTCTTTTTGGAGGAAAGAAGAGGTAAGCTAGGTCTTGGAACCGCATATATTCATGGGTTTAAATGGGCACTTTCAAAACAATACGATTATATTTTTGAAATGGATGCCGATTTTTCCCACAATCCCGATGATCTGATACGATTATACGATGCTTGTGTTTTCCAGCATGCTGATGTAGCAGTTGGCTCGCGGTATGTTTCGGGGGGTAAGGTTAAAAACTGGCCGTTGGATCGTATTTTGATGTCATATTTTGCCTCCGTTTATGTGAGGATGATACTTTGGATTAATATTAAAGATACTACTGCGGGATTCAAGTGCTATAAAAGAAGGGTACTTGAAAATATAGATTTAGATGCCATAAGATTTGTTGGTTATGCATTTCAAATAGAGATGAAATACACCGCCATAAAATTAGGCTTTAAGGTAGCTGAGGTGCCAATAATATTTGTTGATCGGAAAGAAGGATACTCTAAGATGAGTTCTGGGATTTTTAAAGAGGCTTTTCTCGGTGTGCTTCAAATGCGTTTTTCTAAAATAAAGCCTAAAAACAAACTTGATTAATATCCTTTAATCAAAATAATATTTCAACAATGTCAGAATCCATTCTTATTAAAAATGCCTCCATTGTAAATGAAGGCGAAGTTTTTAATGCCGATCTTTTTTTGGAAGAAGGTAAAATAAAACTCATCGGTAAAAATTTAGAAATCCATAATGTCGGCTTAATAATAGATGCAACGGGTTTACATTTGTTGCCGGGACTTATTGATGATCAAGTTCATTTCAGGGAACCTGGCCTAACCCATAAAGCCACCATTTATTCAGAATCGAAAGCAGCTGTTGCAGGAGGAATAACCTCCTTTATGGAAATGCCCAATACGGTTCCAAATACATTGACTCAGGAATTGCTTGAAGATAAATATGCTATTGCAGCCAAAAATTCTTTAGCAAACTATTCTTTTTTCATGGGGGGATCCAATGACAATCTGGATGAAGTTTTAAAAACAGATCCAAAAAAAGTTTGTGGAATAAAGATATTTATGGGTTCTTCAACAGGCAATATGCTCGTTGATAAAAAGGAGGTTTTGGAAGCTTTGTTTTCAAAGTGTAAAATGCTAATTGCTTCTCATTGCGAGGATGAGCAAACAATAAAAGAAAACACCTCAATTTTTAAAGAGAAATATGGCGAGAAAATACCGATAGAATGTCATCCTTTAATAAGAAGCGCTGAAGCCTGCTATAAGTCTTCTTCTTTTGCAATTAGTCTGGCTAAAAAATACAATACTCGATTACATATTCTTCATATATCAACTGCTGCTGAAACCGAACTTTTTGATAATACCTTGCCTTTGAAAGACAAGAGAATTACTGCAGAGGCATGTGTTCACCATTTGTGGTTTACAGATGAGGATTATAAGAGTAAAGGAACATTAATCAAATGGAATCCTGCAGTTAAAACCAAGGAAGATAGGGATGCTGTATTGAATGCTGTATTGAATGATAAAATAGATGTAATTGCTACAGACCATGCTCCTCATACCTGGGAAGAAAAACATAATGATTATTCCAAGGCTCCCTCTGGAGGTCCTTTGGTTCAGCACAGTCTTGTTGCAATGTTAGAGTTATATCATAAAGGTAAAATAAGCATTGAAAAAATAGTTCAGAAGATGTGTCATGCTCCTGCAGATATGTTTGATGTTGAAAAACGAGGATACATAAAAGAGGGTTATTTTGCCGACTTGGTTTTAGTTAATTTAAATTCACCTTGGGAAGTAAATAAATCAAATATCCTTTATCAATGTGGTTGGTCACCTTTTGAAGGTCAAATATTTAAAGCCAAAGTGACACATACCCTGGTAAATGGAAATTTAGTATATAATAATGGTGAGTTTAATGAAACTTTCAGAGGTATGCGTCTATTGTTTAACCGATAATTATGAACAGAACAAAAAGGCTTTTGTTATTATTTATGCTTGGTTTCCTAGGATACAGTTGTTCCGATAAGGAAACCATGCCTAAAGATAAAATATCAGGCGATACCATGGCATTAATTCTTGCAGATATGCATGTTTTAGAAGCAAGTTTTGCATTAGGCCATCTAGATTCTTTAAATACTGGAATTAGGCCTGAAAACTTTAATGAGCGTGTTCTGAATAAATACCGAGTTTCAAAACAGACTTTTGATTCAAGTTACAATTATTATTTGCTTAATCCGGACTATTTCAACAAAATTTATGATGATGTATTGGTCAGTTTAAGTAAAAAGCAGGCGCATATAAACAAATGATATTTATATTTAAATTTTTCCGCTTAGGTATGCTCTGCAGGTATTGTCAATCATTTGTTGTATTCCGATAAATTCGTGAGCTAATCTTTCTTTTATTTTGTGATTAGAAAAAGCATGTTTTTTATGTGCCGATCGGGCACTTTCTCTGGTTAGCAGAGGCGATTGTCCAGAAAAAAAACTTTTTATGGTGTCTGTTCGCCAGGCTATTTCCGACAAAAATTTATTCGCTTTGATATATGGTCTTTTCTTACTGAAGGCATCATGGATAAAATTAAAAAAATCGCGATAGGAGCAATTTTCACCATTTAAAATAAAGCGTTCGCTTTTTATATTGCTTTTCATAAGTTTAATCATTAGGAGTGCAACATCTCTTACGTCAACGAAACCACTGCTACCTTCGGAATAATATTTTAATCCATTTGCCGAAGTTTGAAACATTTTGGAAGAACCTTTTTCCCAATTTCCTGGGCCTATAATAATTGATGGGTTCACAATTACGCAGTCTAATCCTTCTTCTGCACCTCGCCATATTTCTCGCTCTGCGGCATATTTGCTTTTGGCATAATTAGAATTCTCGGGGGAATCTTTCCACCAGCAATCTTCGTTTATTAAACCGGAATTGGATTCACGACCCAATGATGCGATAGAAGATACATGGCATAGTTTTTTGATGTTTTTCTCAAGGGCTATGTTTACCAAATTGGAGGTGCCGGTGCCATTTATACTTAGCATTTGTTCCGCATCTTTTGGTGAAAAAGAAACCATTGCAGCACAGTGATATATAAATTCAATTCCCAGCATTACTTCTTCTAATGAAAATATATCTAGAATGTCCGCTTCCACCCATTCGATCTGATCAAATAATTCTGGTTTCTCCGGTGAATAGTAATTGAATAACTTTCTTACATTTTCATTGTTCGAACCCTTGCGTTTTATAGCTCTTGCTTTTTCTCCTGATAAAGCAATATAATAAAGTAAATGTGATCCTAACAAACCAGTTCCTCCTGTAACTAAATTCATTTTAAATGGTTTTTGGGAAATAATTTCAAAAAATTAATGCAAAATACAAAAATGTCTCCATCTTGAGGTCAAGAAAATTTATGCGCGTAATCTATTTAATTCAAAAAAAGTATTTTAAATAGAACTTGGGAAATTTTACTATTGTTTTTTCAAGTTTTCTTGTTTTTTCATTTATAATAAGTCCCTAAATGTTTTAAAAAGTATATAATTTTAGTCTTTGTTTGTATAATTTTATTTGTAATGTTAAAAATTGCCTGGTCTAAAGTTTTTGCACATCCTTTGCCTGTGGAACATCGATTTCCCATGATTAAGTATGACCTTATTCCTGAACAATTACTGTATGAGGGAATTATTACCAATGCTGATTTATTTGAGCCTATAGCAATGCAAGAAGCCGATATTATTTTAACACACGATCAAAGCTATTGGCATAGTTTAAAGAATCTATTATTAAGCCCGGCTGAGGAGCGAAGGTCAGGTTTTCCGCATAGTAAAGAATTGATTTTACGCGAAAGAATAATTATGAATGGTACTCTTCAAAGTGCAATGTTTGCCATTCAATATGGTGTTTCGTTTAATGTTGCAGGAGGT
>CANHPJ010000076.1 GCA_947462515.1 Bacteroidota bacterium
ATTTACCTTGAGGAAAACCCTTACGCTGAAACCACTCTAAATAAGAAACCGGCAAATCACATATCAGGGTGTCTTTATATTTTCCAAATGGCATTTTCATGTTTACGCATTCAAGAAGGATTTGAGGATTAGGATGCATTTATGATTGAGGAGATTAATAAGTTTCTGCTCAAGGCAAATAGCTGGTATTACCAAAAACAAATAAAAAATTTTAGAAAAGTATATAAAACAAAAAAGGAAGTCATTTCTGACTTCCTTTTTGCGGAATGGACGGGACTCGAACCCGCGACCTCCTGCGTGACAGGCAGGCATTCTAACCAGCTGAACTACCACTCCGTTTACCTTATCGTTTTAAGGTGGACAAATGTAAGTCTTTTTTTGTAAACTCAAAATATTTTCAAGAAAAAACTACATCATTTTTGATCTTTTTATCAAATAAGGAAGTAAAACTTCATTAAAACCCTTACTTACATCGGTTTGCACGTAATCAATTTTATATTGTCCACATCGTAACTTTAGTTCTTTTTGAAAATTATCCATGGCTTTGGTGTAATATTCTTTAATTTCATTTGGATGTGCTTTTATTTCCATTCCTGATTCCAGGTCAATAAAATTATAGGGTCTATTATCCAAATCAAGATCCAATTCAGTTTTTTTATCCAAAACATGAAAAAGGACAACTTCGTGTTTATTGTATTTTAGATGTTGCAATGCTGCAAAAAGCTCTTCGGTATTTGCTGAATCATCCATCATATCAGTAAAAAGTACAATTAAGGAACGCTTATGTATGCTTTCTGCTATTTGATGCAAGGCTTTTACGGCCGACGTCTTTTTTTGAATTTCTAAATCTTGACCTATTAATAATTTTTCGAGCTCATTATAGAGGGTTTTAAAGTGGATGGAACTTGATTTGGAGGCTGTATGAACATCGAGATCATCAGAAAAAACACTTAGCCCCACAGCATCACGTTGTCGCCGCAGCAACTCCATTAAAGAAGCAGCGCAATAGACAGAAAATCCCAGTTTGTTTAAGTCAGGAAGTGATAAGGTTTTATGATCAGGAAAATACATGGAAGATGAATTATCAATAATTATCTGACACCTCAAATTGGTTTCCTCTTCGTACCTCTTTATGAAAAGCTTTTCTGTCCTGGCATAAAGTTTCCAGTCCATGTGCCGGGTAGATTCTCCGCTATTATACAACCTATGCTCGGCAAACTCAACAGAAAAACCATGAAACGGGCTTTTATGAAGACCTGTTATGAATCCCTCTACTACTTGCCTTGCAATTAATTCAAGATTAGAATATTGCTGAAGGCGATGAAAATCTATTTTATTTTGCAAAACAATAAAAAAAAAATGGTTATCGATTGACCTGAATTCTATCTAGTCAATCAATAACCATTAACGTAAAATACTAATTAAAGTTGTGCGTCAATTTTAGATGCAAGTACTGATTTAGGAACCGCTCCAACTTGTTTATCAACAATTTCTCCATTTTTAAAGAACAAGATGGTAGGGATGTTTCTAATTCCAAACTTGGCAGAAATAGACGGATTGTTATCAACGTTAACTTTACCTACTACTGCTTTTCCATCATAGTCTTTTGAAAGCTCTTCAACCACTGGCCCAACCATTCTGCATGGACCACACCACTCTGCCCAAAAATCCACTAAAACAGGTTTGTCAGAGTTTAATACCATTTCGTCAAAATTTGCATCTGTCAATTCTAAAGCCATAATTTTAATTTATTTGTTTTTAGTTTATTAAATGTTAAAGTTATAAAATTAATTTATCCTTGTCAAAAAACCTGCCGCCTCTTTTAAAATGACAAATTGGCATTTATTTTTTATTACGATTGATTTAGAGTATATCGTAGTTCCCGCATTTTATCCAACCTTTCTGTGATATCATTGGTTAAGTCTATTTTTAATTTTTTTGATGGCATTTCAATTTTTATTTTTTCAGTGTTATCTATAACCACAATTTTAACGTTACAGCCGCCTTCAGGTGCAGTTACAAAAAGATCAATTAAAGAATTTGCAACCTCCGTATTCAACTCGTGCAGAGGTATTTCTATTGTAATACCTTTCACAAGCGACTCCTTTATCTCGCTAAGCAATTGAATATTCGAAATTTTAAGTTCTAATTTTTCCTTATCCCATTTATGGGACTGAGCTTTTGCTTTTACATATAAAAACCAGCCAGGGTTCATCCATTTCTTAAAGTTTGGATAGTCTTCGCCAAACAAAGCAAACTGATAGGAACCATTATAATCTTCTAATGTAAACCTACCCCAAGGAGCACCATTTTTTGTAAGACCATTAAAAACTTCACTCACTACGCCGCCTATGGAAATATCTCTTCCCTTGAGCAGAGATAAATCACCCAACTTATCTAACGTTGTATTACAAAAGTTATTCATCTCAATTTTGTAATCATCAAGTGGGTGTCCGGAAACGTAAATCCCCATCAATTCTTTTTCGAATTTCAATTGATGTAAATTAGGCCAAGGCTCACATTTAGGTATTATTGGCTGAGGCATTTCAACAGCACTTTCTTCACCAAATAATGATTGCTGGGAAGAATTTATATTTGCCTGATGAGCTGCACCATATTTAATTGCCTTTTCAAGAAATAATTGTCCGTCGGCCTCCGAATAAAAATATTGCGCACGATGTATGTCAGCAAATGAATCAAATGCACCGGTATAGGCCAAATTTTCTATACTTTTTTTATTTACCGATCTATGACTTACGCGCTTTGTAAAGTCGAAAATAGATGAGTAATTGCCATTATTTTTATATTCTTCAATAATTGCATAAACAGCAGCCTCGCCAACACCTTTAACAGCAGCCATTCCAAATCGTATATTACCATCTTTATTAACGCTGAAAGTCAATTTACTTTCATTTACATCTGGACCCAGCACTTTTAATCCCATGCGGGTGCACTCATCCAGGTAGAAAGTTAGATTTTTTATATTTGCCATATCTTCTGTCAGCACGGCAGCCATATATTCAGCAGGATAATTCGCCTTTAAATAGGCAGTATGGAAGGCTATATAGGCGTAACAAGTAGCATGAGATTTATTGAAAGCATAGGATGCAAATGCCTCCCAGTCGGTCCAGATTTTTTCAAGACGTTCTTTTTTATGCCCATTAGAAATGGCACCTTCCAAAAATTTCGGCTTTAACTTATCAAGAGTTGCCCTGTCTTTTTTTCCCATTGCCTTTCTCAAGGTATCAGCATCACCTTTGGTGAAATTGGCTAGTTTGCGAGAAAGAAGCATTACCTGTTCCTGATAAACAGTAATTCCATAGGTGTCCTGAAGATATTCATCCATGCCATCTGTATCATAGGTGATTTCCTCCTCGCCGTGCTTACGCTTTATGAAATTTGGAATATATTCAATAGGACCTGGTCTGTATAAAGCATTCATAGCAATGAGGTCATCGAATTTATCGGGACGCAAATCTTTCATGTATTTTTGCATTCCAGGTGACTCAAACTGAAATACCCCCACTGTTTCGCCACGCTGAAACAAGGCATAGGTAGTTGGGTCATCCAAAGGAATATCATCCGCCACAATATTAATGCCATGGCGCGCGCGTACCAAATTTATGGCTTCGTTAATTATGGTCAAGGTATTCAAACCCAAAAAGTCCATTTTTAACAAACCAGCTTCTTCAGCCACGGAGTTATCATACTGCGTCAACAAAAACTCAGAATCTTTGGCAGTAGTAACGGGCACAATCTCTTCCATATCCTCTGGTGTAATGATTACCCCACAGGCATGAACACCGGTATTTCGCATGCAACCCTCTACCTCGGCTGCCTCGCGAAGCACCTGGGCTTTTAGATCCGTACCCTCTGACATTTTGCGCATATTTTCTGCCGCCAACTTTTGATCGGCATCCATCTCCTCCAACAAATCAGCATCTATACCTCCTTTTGCCAATATTTTTTTGATGGTGGCTTTAGGATTATCCGGAAAAGACTTTGCAAGAGAATCAGCTTCCGACAAATGCAAATCTAACACCCTAGAACAATCTCGAATAGCAGACTTAGCAGCCATGGTGCCATAAGTAATTATTTGAGCTACTCGTTTTTTTCCATATTTATTTACGACATAATCCATGACCTTTCCTCTACCCCTATCATCGAAATCGATATCAATATCGGGCATGGATATACGATCGGGATTAAGAAATCGCTCAAAGAGGAGGTTATACTTTATTGGATCTACATTGGTTATTCCGGTACAATAAGCTATTGCAGAACCGGCAGCAGATCCTCTACCAGGCCCGACGGATACACCCATTTCTCGTGCTTTTTCAATGAAGTCGGCTACAATTAAAAAATACCCAGGGAAACCCATTTTCTCTACTGTTTCCAATTCAAAATCTATACGTTCCTTTATTTCTGGCGTAATTTCGGAATACCTATTTTTTGCGCCTTTATAAGTTAAATAGCGTAAATAGGCATTTTGCTCGGCTATATTATATAACGATGTTTTTTGTTTTTCGATCTCATCAGCACTTACCAAAGATTTTTCCCACTCCACTTTTTTACGTTCTATGGACCGTTCAAAGGCAGCTTGAGATTCTTGTTGATTTTCCTCTAAAAGTACTTTTGGAATTTCAAAGTCCGGAAGCAATACGTCGCGCTTTAATTTATAGGACTCTACTTTTTCGACAATTTCATTTGTGGTGGCAATAGCAAGCGGAAGATCTGAAAACAACTTGCGCATTTCATCCTGGCTTTTGATATAGTACTGATCGTTTGGAAAGCCAAAACGAAAGCCTTTGCCTTTTCCAATTTCGGTAGATTGTTTTTCGCCATCACGCACGCAAAGCATAATATCATGTGCTACAGAGCCTTTCTGCTTGGAGTAGTAGGTGTTATTAGAAGCAAAATATTTTACCTGATGCTTTTCCGCAAACTTTAGCAATACCCCATTTACATAATCCTCTTCCTGCAGCCCATGACGCTGAAGTTCAATGTAAAAGTCATCACCAAATTGTTCTTTCCACCATAAGAAGGCTTCTTCAGCCTTTATTTCCCCTTCATTTAATATTAAACTAGGGATTTCTGCCGTTAATGAACCGGTTGTAGCTATGAGCCCTTGTTTATACTGAACCAATAAATCCCGGTCAATACGCGGCACATAATACATCCCATGAATAAGAGCAAAGGAGCTTAACTTTGATAGATTTTTATACCCGTTTTTATTCTTAGAAATTAAGACTTGAGTATATCCTGTATCCTTATTTTTTTTATCCAAATGGTTGCGACACAGATAAAATTCGCAACCTAAAATTGGTTTTATCCCTGCTTTTACTGCTGCATCAACAAATTTAAATGCACCATAC
Source organism: Bacteroidota bacterium (assembly GCA_947462515.1). Classification (GTDB taxonomy): domain Bacteria; phylum Bacteroidota; class Bacteroidia; order JACCXN01; family JACCXN01; genus CANHPJ01. Next base: position 5,376 of record CANHPJ010000076.1, read on the forward strand.
AAATTACCATGATCCGTAAGTGCTATGGCAGACATACCATATTCTTTGGCCGTATTTACCAGATCTTTTATATTGGTAATACTTGGCACCAATGAGAATTGGGAATGACAATGAAGATGGGAAAAAGCAATAGACTCATTAACAGAAGGGGCTGCAGAAACTGATATCATATCTGAACCGGCATCACTGGACTTCCCTAAATCACTACGTTGCTGAACCGTATTTAAAATTTGAGAGGCTATCTCGGAAAGATGCAACATAGTGGCATCTGTAATGGCAATATCATTGCGTTTTATAACACCTATACGACAAAGCTCAAAGAAAGCTCGAGTATTGGCTTCAACATCTGCACAAGCGTTATGAGCTTCGCCAAAGCCTTTTCGAAAAAGCTTTAGATGGAGCTCTTCCAAAGTAGGCCATTTGAATTTACCTCCTCTACCACCCGGCAAGGCACAATAATCAGTACTTTCATCTTTAGTATCAATTACAGCATATTCGGGAAGTATATTATCAAGACCTTTCCTCAATATTTCTGAACCGATTACATTGATATCAAATCCGATATTATGTCCGATTAAATATTTTGAGTTATTAGCTACTTCTAAAAATTTATGTAAAGCTTGTTGCAACTCAATGCCTTCATCATTGGCTTTTTGAGTACTTATACCATGAATTTTTTCAGCATTGTAAGGAATAACAAAACCTTCGGGTTTAACCAAAAAGTTTCCACTGGATAATAAAATACCGTTTATATCATGCTGCTGCCAGGCAATTTGAACTACCCGGGGCCAATTATCAAAATCGGTTAAAGGAGCATTATAATCGCGGGGTAAACCCGTTGTTTCAGTATCAAAAATTAAAAACATAGTTATACTTATTGAAATTAATTGCGAGACTTCACAGCAATTAAATAAAAAATTCAAACTCTAAAAAACCAAGAAAAGAACCCGGAAACAAAATTATTTAGACATTTGAAGTAATGCGAAGATAAGCGCTAAACGAACTCATTCAATTAAAATACACCTGCTTTTATTCACAATTTATAAAGACAAAACCTGAACTTCTACTCTTCTATTCAAGGCCTGTTCGAATTCATTTTTTGAGTCAGGATAGAGCATTTTGGAGCAGCCAAAACCCTGAGTCTTAATTCTATCAGACTCGATGCCATTTGAAACTAAAAACTCTTTAACCGTATTGGCTCTATCGGCAGACAATTTATTAACATCAATAATAGACTCGCAACCATTTACATGACCATCGACACGGATTGACAGAGAAGGGGTTTGCTTCATAACTAGAAGCAATTCATTAAGTGATTTTTCAGCCCCGGCAAGCAAAGTGGCTTTATTACCATGGAAATTCAAATTTTTTAAAACAAAGCTGCCTCCCATCTTCAGTTTTTTAAGATCGACTGTTTTTAAAGTTTCCAGGTTATCCATTAACTCAGATCGATTAATTTCAATATTATTGAACAAATAGCCAGGAGCGGATACAATCAGGTTGTTTTTTTTGGGAGCCAAATCTGCCACGGGAATTGATAGTCCACTTTCTTTTTTAAACTTCCAAACAATTGAATCATTGTCGTTTCTCAGCAAAACTGAAGCATCAATATTTTTACCTGATTCTTCATCGCGAACAACAATATTTAAATTTGACTTTCTTTCATAATTGAAATGGATCTTGTGATTACCCGAACCACCATAAACATTGTCCAATACTAAAACGTACTTTTCATGGGCATTAACCTGAAGGCTTGCAGAATAATTATTTCCAACACCAGGTTTCTGAAAAAAAGCTGCAACATTTTTTGACAGGCCAGTCAAACCTGACTCATTTGGTTTATTTCTGGCAATATTGGTTCGTAAGGGCAATATTTTTTTATTTAAAATGTCATTGCAAAAGTTATCCTCTTCAATTTTAAACAATAAAAAATCGTAGTCATCGGTAGCCAAATCAGGAATAATATCAAAACTTAAGTCGC